>CAYUKE010000316.1:2178-3845 GCA_964445185.1 uncultured Geminicoccaceae bacterium | reverse complement strand
CTTCAGGCGGCTTTGTCGGTTTGGATCTGGTCGAAGATCCATGCGTAGGTTTGGGCGAGGCCGTCCTTGAGTGTGATGGAGGGTTGCCAGCCGAGATAGGCTTGGATCTTGGTGTTGTCGCTGTTGCGGCCACGGACGCCTTGGGGGGCGTCGAGCTTGTAATGGCGCTTGAGGGTCAGGCCGGCGATCTCCTCGACGATCGAGACCAGCTGGTTGATCGACACCAGCTCGGCGCTGCCGAGGTTGATCGGCTCGAGGATCTCGCTCTCGAGGATGGCGCGCGAGCCGTCGACGCAGTCGTCGATGTACATGAACGAGCGCGTCTGCTCGCCGTCGCCCCAGATCTCGATCTCGTGCCGGCCGGACAGCTTGGCCTCGACCACCTTGCGGCAGATCGCGGCCGGTGCCTTCTCGCGGCCGCCGGCGAAGGTGCCGTTCGGGCCGTAGACGTTGTGGTAGCGCGCGACCCGGGTTTCGATCCCGTAATCTTCCCGGAAGTGCCGGCACATCCGTTCCGAGAACAGCTTCTCCCAGCCATAGCCGTCCTCGGCCTCGGCCGGATAGGCGTCCTCCTCCTTCAGCGCGGTGACGTTCGGGTCGCGCTGCTTGCCGGCGGCGTAGACGCACGCCGACGACGAGTAGAACAGCCGCTCGCAGTCGCCCTGCGCCTGGGCGCCCATCAGCACATGCGTGCTGGTCAGCACCGACAGCATGCACGACGCCTTGTTGTTCTCGATGAAGCCCATCCCGCCCATGTCGGCGGCGAGGTTGAAGACGTAGCGCGCGCCCCGGGTCGCGGCATAGGCGTCGTCGCGCAGCGTCATGTCGGCCTGCACGGTCTCGACGTCGTCGAACACCTGATACCACTCGTGCGGCGGCTTGATGTCGACGGCGCGGATGTGGCGGAAGCCGTCTTCGCGCAGGTCGCGGACGAGATGCCCGCCGATGAAGCCGCCGGCGCCGGTCACCAGGACGAGACCGTCAGGATCCATCTGCATCGTGCTGTCCTCTCCCGGGTGATGACGGGCTGATGATGACGGGGCAGGTCGTTTCGAGGCGTCGACCCGGCGGGCCTTCGGCCGATCTACGGGGTCGCCGAGCGCGCCTTTCGATGCACTGCACCATGGACAATCCATGGCCAATGATCAAGTCGCTCGTCATCATTGACGGCGCCGGGCGGTACGCCCCCGGCAGCGGCCGCCGGGGGCACGAGGTCAGGCGTCGCGCTCGCTAGAAGAGCCAGACGCCGCCGGCGTCGAAGTCGCCGGCATGGGGGCTGTGGTCCTGGTCGTTCCAGCCGCCGTCGGGATGGCTGGCGAGGTTCTGGCCGGGGTTGCGGGCGAAGCCGAAATTGGCGTTGGTGAACTCCCAGGCCTTGAGGTCGCGAAAGCGCACCGCCTCCTCGCTGCTGAGGTAGAGGGCGACGTCGTCGCCCTCCTGGCGCAGCGCGCCGTCGGCGGCGGCCCGGCTCGGGAAGTAGCCGGCGCCGAAGGTGACGACGTCCTCGTCGGGGTCGAAGTTCTCGATGGTATCGCGACCGTCGCCCGGGCCGATGTGGACGATGTCCCTGCCGTTGCCGAGGACGACGCGGTCGTCGGCCGCCTTGCCGGCGACGATGACGCCGCGGTTGTGGGCGACGATGACATTGTCCTCGGCGTTGCCGATCA
>CAYUKE010000316.1:0-2078 GCA_964445185.1 uncultured Geminicoccaceae bacterium | reverse complement strand
TCGGCCCAGTCGAGCCCGACGCCGCCGTAGAGGACGTTGTCCTTGCCGTTGCCGCGCAGCCGATTGTCTGCAGCGGTGCCGGTCACCGCCGCCGCACCAGTGCTGCCCTCGTTGATGTCGACGCTGCCGGGCTTCATCGCGTAGACCTTGACGTCGTCGATCTCCATCGACGAGTTCAGCCCACGCTCGAAGTCCGGGTGGCTCGGGTCGTAGCCGCCATAGGACTTGCCGAACATCTCGACCGTGAGCTTCAAGAACATCGGCAGATCGAAGTCGGGCGGGACCGGCAGCGAGGTGACCAGAGCCATGTTGTTTTCGTTCGGGCCGACGTAATATTCGATCTCGCTCGGGGTCCAGCGGACGGCAAAGTTGTAGAAGGTCTGGTGCAGCAGGACCTGATCGCCGTTGCCGAGGCCCAAGGCATCGCGCAATTCGCCGGACTTGTTGTCATTGTTGAGCCAGTTGAGCGTCTTGAACATGTAATGCGGTTGCGACTGGTGCGGATTATTGCGGACGACGACGTCCAGATCGTCTCGGCCCCAGTTGACCGCGGCAACATTGTCCCTACCGGTGTCGACGAAACTCGGATCGGTCACCGTGCCGGTGACCCGCGACCAGTTGTCGAAATGCGTGCTCTGCGGGAACGCCTGAAACTCAGGATCGGTGCGGATCGACTGTCCCGCGATCTCAACGATGTCGATCTCCGGCGGGATCTCGCCGTTGGTCGGCAACAACCAAGCGGCGCTGTTCCAGGGCCCGTAGGCGGCGGGCTTCATCCGCACCTGGACATAGCCATAGGACTGCACCCACGACTGCTCGGTGTCGAGCTCCGAGCCGTAATAGTCGACGGTGGTCTTGCCGGTGCCGTGGTTGAGGCCCTGGTCCGAGGCGACGAAGTGGTCGACGTAGCGATAGACCTCGTCCTTGAGGTGCTCCGGGATCCGGCCGACGTTCAGATCGACCGTGCCGCCGCCGATGTCGTGCGCCTGCACGCCGAAGGTGCCGCCGGTGGGATCGATCATGTCGTCGTGCAGGGTGATGACCGGCTCTTCTTCCCCGAAATTCACCAGCGTCGAGCTCGGCACCGGCGACCACAGCCCGCTGCCGTCTGTACCCTCAATCAACGTCGAACCACTGAAAGTCTCGTGAAAGACGAGCTCCATGCCAGCCAGCCGGCCGTCGCTGGGCGGTGGCGGTGCTGGGGCCGGATCATCTGATGCGACCAGCTGATCGCTGACATCGAAGCGATAGTCCCGTTTGTGGCGCATGACGACGGCGTCGGGATCTTTCGACGCGCGGAACCAGTCCGAGCCCGCGGCACCGTCGACGGCGTCCTGAATGTCGATCGTCTGGCCGTCGATGCTCATCGCGTGCAGTTTTGTCGACTGCGGGCCGACATCGTTTTTCGTTTTGATTTCTATTTCCGAAAGATCCGTACCTGCTGGAACAGTGAAGGTATGACTGCTACGCCCGTCATCGGGCGACAAGATGTAATTCCATTTGATAACTTCGCCACCAACGGTGATTTTGATAGCGGGGTCGTCATAGCCAGGCTTGTTGACCACTGCCGACAGCAGCAAGACAATGTCGACAGGGGTCTCTGCCATGAGAGATGGCGAGATCGACATTCTTGTCTCCAGGGTTTTAGATACAGAACAACGGCCGCGCTCAGCGAGCGCGCTGTTGGCTGTTGCGGACTCAATCAGTAAACGAATTTGCTTCGGCGCAAATTCCCGATGCCTTTGTACCACTTAATGCTACAAGGACTTTCGCCGAGTGACGGCCAACTCTTGTCACGGCCGCAAATTGGATGTTCGTGAGGCGCCGGGGTGGCCGCGACGCGGCGCGCGAGATTACCGCGCGTCCACGAGAGATGTCCAAGCGCTGGCAGAGGCTCGGCCGGGCAGGTCCGGGACGAGCGAAGAGCTCCCGACGCGGACGCGACGCCGCGGGAGAGAGGTCTGCCGCGGATCGTCAGCTGACCTCTAAGTCGATCCGAGCGCCACGCGGCAGGGTCAACGCCAGGTCGGCCAGGCAGCTGCTCAAGCGGTCGGCTGCGGCTGCCGTGCGGGCGAACG
>CAYUKE010000315.1:0-3896 GCA_964445185.1 uncultured Geminicoccaceae bacterium | reverse complement strand
GGGTTGCCGAGCAGTCCGGTGGCCACCCGTTCGGCATCGCTGATGAGGGCCTGGCGGAGCTCGTGGAGACCGTCATGCATGCGCCGCCTCCCGCTCCCAGACGGGTTCGACGGCATCCGGCCGGCCCGGCCTAGGGATCAGACGAACTGCCGACGGCACCCGAAGATGGCGAGCCAGTTGCACGGCCTCCTCGACGTTCGCCGGCTTGGGGAGCCCAGCGGGCGCGCGATCGTTCCACCGCTGCTGTAAAGGCCGATCGGAAAGTCCCCAGAAGTGCCGAGGTAAAAGTCCCCAGTTTCGGGTTCCGGTGATCAGCCGGGGTGGTGATCGGCGCTCCGGTTTTTGGGTGGCCGGCCACGCCGCTTGGGCGGTGGTGGCGGGGTGATGGCGGCGTGGGCGCGGGCATGCTCGGGAATGAGGTCGGCATGCTCGCGGAGGCGGTAGCTGGCGCCCTCGATCTGGACGACGACGGCATGGTGGAGGAGGCGGTCGAGGAGCGCGGTGGCGACGACAGGATCGCCGAAGACTTCGGCCCACTCCGCAAAGCCGCGGTTGGAGGTGAGGATCATCGCGCCCTTTTCGTAGCGGGCGTTGACGAGCTGGAAGAACAGGTTGGCGCCGCCGGGGGTGATCGGCAGGTAGCCGATTTCGTCGACGATGAGCAGGCTCGGGCGGGCGAGGAAGCGGATCTTCTCGCTGAGCCGGCCTTCGCGTTCGGCGCGGCCGAGGGCCTCGACGAGCTCGGCCAGCGTGCAACGATAGACGCTCTTGCCGGCCTTCACCGCGGCGACGCCGAGACCCACGGCGAGGTGGCTCTTGCCGGTGCCCGGCGGGCCCAGGAGATGGACCACCTCGCAGCGCTTGATGAAGTGGAGCTCGGCGAGCGCCAGGATGCGGTTGCGGTCGAGCGAGGGCTGGAAGGCGAAGTCGAAGCCCTCGAGGGTCTTGGGCGGCGTCAGCCTGGCGGTCTTGAGGGCGACACCGATGCGACGCCCTTCGCGGTTGACGTGCTCCTCGGCGAGGAGGTCGTCGATAGCTTCGATGGCAGAGATCTCACCGCGCTCCAGGCGGCGGACGGTATGGTCGAGGGCTTCCAGCGCCCGGGGCATGCGCAGGCCCACGAGGCTCGAGCGGATCCGGTCGAGGGCCTCGCTCACGACGTCGCTTCCTTCGCAGCGAGCCGTCGGCCGACCGCATCGTAGAAAGTGAGCGGACGACGGCCGACACCGGGCGGCGATGCCTCGGTCGCGCGTGTCGGTGGCGCCTTGCGGTGGCTGGGATCGACCCGCCGCCGGTTCTTGCCTTCGAGCACGGGATGGACGGCAATAAGCACGCCGTCCTCGAAGATCCGCACCTCTTTGGGGTGGTTTTGGACCTCGACGACGCGACGGCGGGTGAGATCGGGCACGCTGTAGAGATTGCCGCCGACCGAGACCATGCCTTCGTGGCTGACGCGGCGGACGATGGTCAGCACGGCGCTATAGGGCACGGCGGGATGCGCCGTAAGCGCCGGCAGCTCATCGGCGAAGTGCTCGGCGACGACGCGGCCGGTGGTGACGTGGACGCGGGCATTGGCAATGTCGGCGCGCCAGGCCTCGAACTGGGCGTTGAGGTCGTCGAGATCGCGGAAGGTCCGGGCGAGGAAGAAGTCCTGGCGGACATAGCGGTAGGGCCGCTCGACCTTACCCTTCGTTTTGGCGCGGTAGGGTCGACAGGCGCGTGGCAGGGCGCCGTAGTGGTTCAGGAGCGCGACGAGCGAGGTGTTGTAGGTGACGACCCCGTCGCTGTCCTCGCCGATGACCGCTGTCTTCATGCGGTCGTAGAGCAGCTCGGCAGGGGCGCCGCCCATCGCCGCGAAGGCGTCGATGTGGCAGCGCAGGACGTTCTGCAGGTCCTGGCTGCCGCAGAACCGACCCCAGAGCCAGCGGCTGTGGCCGAGCACCACGGTGAACAGCCAGACGATCCGCACGACACCCGGCTCGTCGGTGAAGGTGACGCGGAACTGGGCGAAGTCGACCTGGGCCTGGCGCCCGGGCGGCGTCTCGAAGCGCCGCTCGAAGACCGGCTGGCGCGGCGGCCGCACGGTGCGCAAGAAGTCCGTGACGACGCTGTAGCAGCCGGTGTAGCCGAACTCGCGGATCTCGCGCAGCAGCCGCTTGGCGGACAGCCCCGGATAGGCGGCGACGCGCTCGCGCAGATAGGGCTCATAAGCCTCCAGCGCTCGTGGTCGCGGCGCCCGCGGGCCGTAGACCGGCGGTTCGATGCCCTGCGCCAGATGGCGCCGGACGGTCTTGCGATCGAGCCCGACCTCGCGGGCGATGGCCGAGACCGACAGTCCCTGCCGCTTCAAGTCGTGGATCAAGACGATCTCCCCAAGTCGCACCACCGGCCGCGTCTCTCCCTCGGTTCAGGGAGATGGGCCGGGGCTTCACGGGCGCCGTCGATGCCGGTGGGGCATGCCCCACCGGCATCGCGCTCCAGCTCTCACACTGGGGAGTTTTCAGACGGCACTTCTGGGGAGAATACGGGCGGCACTGACAGCTGCCAAGCCTGCCGCCGCGCCCAGGCGTTAGTGGACCGCAGGGGAAGCCACTCTGATCGTGCAGGGTTGCCGGCTAGGCGATAGTGGATCCGCAAGCTCGCCGGCGCGCCGATTTTGTCGTGACGCGAGTAGCCGGCATCAAGTACCGGGATCGGAGGCGCCACGGCCATCGGGTCAACGGCGTCGGGGACGACCTGGAGGCGATCGACGAGAACCATGTCGCGCGGGCCACCGCCAACGTCGACAGCTTCGCCGCAGCCTTCGCCCTTCCCCTCGACGTTGACACAAGGCGCGAGCGGCGAACCAAGGCATCGAATGTTGCCCGCGAAGTCGAGAACTGCGCAGTCCGTCTTGCCCGGCGCGGGCCGCATACCGCGGCCAAGCATCTGCACATGGAGGCCGGTCGATGCGGTCGCGCGGCAGAGTGCGAGGAGATCGACGGCCGGCGCGTCGAAACCGACCGTGGCGATGTTGACGTTGACCAGGCATCGGAGGCGGCCCGCGCGAAAGTCGCCCAGCAGCAACTCGCGCTCGCCCGCTGGCGTATTGCCGAAAACTGCCGCAACGTCAGCACCTTCGGCGGCTAGCGCGTCGACAAGCAACCGGGCGTGATCGCGGTTGAGGCAGAAGGCGAGCCACGACTGGCGATCGCGACCGTGAGTGACAATCTCCTTCGCCATTGCAGCCACGTGCGCACGGTTGTCGCCGTAGCGACGATAGAGCTCGGCCTGGTCGAGTTCTCCGGCCGGCTTGAGGATACCGGCGACATCCATACCGGTGTCCGTCCTCACGCCCGTTAGCGGCGCCAGGTGACCGGCCTCGAGAAGGGCCTCAATGCCAATCTCGTAGGCGACCGTTTCGAATAGATCGCCGTCGACGAGCCGGCCGCTGGCCAACCTGTAAGGTGTCGCGCTGAAGCCCCCAATCCTGAGCGCTGGGTTCAGGCGTCGCAGTTCGGTGATGATGCGCCGGTATTGGGACTCTTCGTCGTCCGGCACCATGTGCGCCTCATCGACGAGCGCGAGGTCGAACGACGGAAGCTTGTCGAGCCGCGCGGCCACGGTCTGCGGCGACGCGAAGACGACTGGACCCGAGAAGCCGGGCGCTCCGAGCCCAGCGCATGCAAACGTAGAGGCCGCGGCGACCGCCGGATCGAGCTTCGCCAGAGCGGCTTGGTTCTGAACCAGCAACTCCTGTACGTGCGCAAAGACGACGACGCGCTGGCCGCCTTCGACTGCAAGTCGCGCGGCCTCGGCGATCGTCAGGCTCTTGCCCGAGCCGCAAGGCGCAACGACCAGCGGTGATGCGCCCACCTTCAGCGATGCAGCAAAGGCGTCTACGGCTTCGCGCTGAT
>CAYUKE010000314.1:0-3930 GCA_964445185.1 uncultured Geminicoccaceae bacterium | reverse complement strand
CTCGAAGGTGTGGATGGCGCCATGCATCCGCTCGACCAGCTCGGCCCGCTCGGGCTTCTGGATTGCCGCCTCTGCGGCCTCGATGCCCTCGTCGGTCTCCGCCAAGAACTTCCGTGCGTTCTCCAGCGCGGCGGTGTCGCGCGTCTGGATGTAGCTGGTCGTGTAGAGCAACGTCTTAGCCATGTCGGCATTGATCTCCGACGCCAGCAGCGCGTCGTTGTCCATGTCGACAGCGGTGTCGTAATCGCGTTCGACCCGATCCATCGTAAGCAGCCCGAAACCGCCGACGGCGACGAGCAGCAACAGGATGGCGCCGAAGCCTACGCCTATCCGCACCGCGATTTTCAGGTTTGACCACATCCGCATGGAGCTCGTCCCGGTTGACACATCGAAAGGCGGTTCGCCGACCGCTCGGAGCGTTCATAGAACTTACAGAAATCGAAATGGTTAACGCGGCCGACCCGCAGCGCGTGCCGATCACGTCGACGCGGGGGACTGGCGACTGAAGTAGGGCTGGGCTAAAGGTCGAATCTCAAGCTGCACCGGCAGCTTTCGGCAGCATGGGAGACGCAAGATGTATCGATCCGGCTTGCTACTGGCCTCGGTAGCGGCCCTGGCCCTCGCCAGTTCGCCCGCCGACGCCCAGGACAAAGTGTTCCGGTACGCCACGACCGGCGACATCTTGGGCTTGGACCCGCACAACAATAATGAGGGTCCGACGAATACGATGAAGAGCAATCTCTTCGGTCGTCTGATCCACCGGCTGCCCGACCTCTCGTTGGCGCCGGACTTGGCGACGGAATGGGAGCGCCTGGACGACACCACCTGGCGCTTCACGCTGCGTGAGGGCGTGACCTTCCACAACGGCAACCCCTTCGCTGCCAACGACGTCGTCTACAGCTTCCAGCGCCAGATCCAGGAAAGCTCGGACATGTCGTTCGCCGTCGCCTCGATCGCCGAGGTCACCGCGATCGACGACTACACGGTCGAGGTCATCACCGCCGCGCCGGACCCGACGCTGCTACTCAACATGCCGAACTTCTACATCGTCGATGAGGAGTTCATGGAGGAGAACGACGCGTTCGAGGTCATCGCCGGCGCCGGCCACCAGAACTTCGCCAACACCAACGCCAACGGCACGGGTCCGTTCCGCCTCGTCGAATGGGTTCAGGACAACCGGGTCGTCCTCGAGCCGTTTGAGGGCCATTGGGACCACGCCGAGCGCATCGACAATTTCGATCAGGCGATCTTCACGCCGATCGGCAACGACGCCACCCGCGTCGCCGCGCTGCTGTCGGGCGAGATCGACGCCATGTACCCGGTGCCGCTGCAGGACATCCCACGGCTCGAGGGCGAGGCCGACGTCGCGGTGCTGCAGGGGCCGGAGCTGCGGACGATCTTCTTCGGCTTCGATCACTACCGCGACGAGCTGATGGACATGCCCGGCTCGGGCCAGAACCCGTTCCAGGACGTCCGCGTGCGCCAGGCCGTCGCCCACGCCATCGACAAGGAAGGCATCCAGCGCGTCGTCATGCGCGGCGCCTCGACGCCGACGGGCTTGATGGTGGCGCCGGGCATCAACGGGTTCCAGGAGGACATGAACGTCCCCTATCCCTACGATCCGGAGCGTGCGAAGGAGCTGATGGTTGAGGCGGGCTACGCCGACGGCTTCCCCGTCACCCTCGACTGCCCCAACGATCGCTACGTCAACGACGAGGCGATCTGCACGGCCTTGGTCCCGATGCTCGGGCGGATCGGCATCGACGTCACGCTCAACGCGCAGACGAAGTCGCTGCACTTCAATCAGATCCGCGAGTTCGACACGAGCTTCTTCATGCTCGGCTGGACGCCAGGCTCCTATGATTCGCACAATCCGCTGCAGAATCTGATGACCATGGAGGCAGAGGGCTCCGGCTCGTGGAACTCGGGCCGCTACTCCAACCCCGAGGTCGAAGCGCTCGCCGTCCAGATCGGCCAGACCGTCGATGAGGAGGCCCGCAACGAGCTGATCCGCGAGGCCTTCCGGATCCACTACGAAGACGTCGGCCACGTGCCCGTCCACCAGCAGGCCCTGGCCTGGGGCGTCCGCACCGACACGGTCGCCGAGATCATCCAGCGGCCTTTCAACGACATCGACCTGCGCTACGTCACGATGAAGTAGCTTCAGCGGACGGCGGACGGCATATGGTTTGCTCAGTGCCGTCCGTCAGTCGCTCGAAGGACCGTCATGCTGGACTTCATCGCGCAACGGCTCGTGCAGGCGATCTTCGTGATGCTTGTCGTCGCGTTGATCGCCTTCTCGCTGTTTCAATTCATCGGCGATCCGATCAACAACATGGTCGGCCAGGAGGCGACCACCGAGCAGCGCGAGGCGCTGCGCGAGCGGCTCGGCCTCGACGACCCGGTGCCGCTGCAGTTCGTCCGCTGGGTCGGCAACGCCGTGCAGGGCGAGTTCGGCATCTCCTATCGCATGGGCAAGCCGGTCGACCAGCTCATCGCCGAGCGGCTGCCGGCAACGCTCGAGCTGGTCTTCCTCTCGGCCATCCTGGCCCTCGTCATCGGCGTCCCGATGGGCGTCTACACGGGCCTCAACCGCGATTCCTGGGCATCCCGGCTGCTCCTGACCGTAAGCCTCGTCGGGATCTCGCTGCCGACCTTCCTCATCGGCATCCTCCTGATCTTGATCTTCGGTGTCTGGCTCGGCTGGCTGCCGACCTTCGGCCGCGGCGGGCTGGTCGACCTTGGCGCCTGGCAGACGAGCTTCCTGACCATCGAGGGCTGGAGCCACATCATCATGCCGGCCTTCACGCTCGCGCTGTTTCAGCTCACGCTGATCATGCGGCTGGTCCGCGCCGAGATGTTGGAAGTGCTGCGGACCGACTACATCAAGTTCGCACGCGCCCGCGGGCTCAAGCAGCGCTCGATCAACTTCGGCCATGCGCTCAAGAACACGCTCGTGCCGGTGATCACGATCATGGGCCTACAGATCGGCTCGCTGCTCGCCTTCTCGATCATCACAGAGACGGTCTTCCAATGGCCCGGCATGGGCCTGCTGATCATCCAAGCGATCCAGTTCGCGGACATCCCGATCATGTCGAGCTATCTGGTGTTGGTCGCGCTCTTCTTCGTCGTCATCAATCTGATCGTCGATCTGCTCTACTATGCCGTCGATCCGCGGCTGCGGATCGAGCGACCCCGCCCCGCGCAATAGGGTCAGGGAAACCTCGATGCACCGTGCCCACCCGCTGAGCGAGCTCGCCGCCCCGCCCCGCCTCGGCGCGCGGCTCGCCGGCAACGCCCGCGCCTTCCTCGATGGCGACATCTTCGACAGCTTTCGCCGCTCGCCGGTGACGATCGGCGCCTTCCTGGTCACCGTGCTGATGGTCGTGTGTGCGGTCCTGGCGCCATGGGTCGCGCCCCACAACACCTACGACCTCGCCGCCCTCAACCTGATGGACGCGTTCCGCCCGCCGGCCTGGGCCGAGGGCGGCGACGCGACCTTCCTGCTCGGCACCGATGACCAGGGCCGCGACGTCTTCTCGGCCATCATCTTCGGGCTGCGGATCTCGTTGATGGTGGGCTTCCTCGGCGTCCTGATCGCCGCCGTCGTCGGCACCATCCTCGGCCTCATCGCCGGCTACATGGGCGGCTGGATCGACGCGCTGATCATGCGGATCGCCGACGTCCAGCTGACCTTTCCCGCCATCCTCATCGCCTTGATGATCGACGGCATCGTCGGCGCCGCGCTCGGCCGGCAGGCGCACGCCGACGCCAAGCTGACCGTGCTGGTGATCGCGATCGCCGCCTCCTTGTGGGTCAACTTCGCGCGCACCGTGCGCGGCGCGACGCTCGTCGAGAAGAACAAGGAGTATGTTCAGGCGGCACGGGTGATCGGCGTCCACCCCCTGCTCATCATGTACCGGCACGTGC
>CAYUKE010000313.1:0-3931 GCA_964445185.1 uncultured Geminicoccaceae bacterium | reverse complement strand
AGACGTCGGATTTCCATACGTTTTTTGGATTTGCTCCGGACTACACGTAGAGTGCCGTTAATGTGAACGGCGATGACGCTATCGAATTGTTTTTCAACAATACTGTCATCGATGTCTACGGTGACCAGAATGTCATCGGCGATAACGAGGCGTGGGATTACACTGACAGCTGGGCCTACCGAAGCCCATCGTCGACAACGCCGACCACGACATTCAATGCCGGCGACTGGACCTTTGCAGGACGCTCGGGCATCGTCGACTTTGCGACCAACGCCGAGGCAACAGCCGCAAACGTCGGTTTCCCGGTTGGCACGTACACAACAGGTCCCGCGCCGACCGACACGATCGCAATCACAGCGCTGGATGCCGTCAAAGCCGAGGGCGACGCCGGGACGACGGACTTCACGTTCACAGTGACACGCACTGGTGACACTTCGGCGGCCACGTCCGTGACTGCTGCTGTTTCCGGAGACGCAGACGCAGCGGATTTCGGCGGCCAATTGCCGTCACAGCTCGTCGCGTTTGCTGCCAACGAAACGTCGAAAGTCGTGACGATCAGTGTGTCTGGCGATACGGACGCCGAGGCCGACGAGAACTTCACTGTCACGCTGTCGATTCCGGCCAACGGCGAGACCATCACGACCGCTGCGGCCACTGGCACCATCGAAAACGATGACGCAGCGCCCGCGCTGCAGCCGCCCTACAGCTTTGACTTTGAAACGCCATTTTCGGGCGAGGGCTGGACGGCTGTCAGCGTCGACGGCGACACAGAAAACACGTGGTTCGACGACAGCTTTTCGGGCGACAACTTTGCCGAGGTCAACGGTTTCGGTGGCCTTGAAGCCGCGAATGACTGGCTGATTTCCCCACAGTTTGATTTTACCAACGTCACCAACGAAGTGCTGACGTTCCAGAACACCAAGAATTTCGAAGACGGTGGTGTCGACAATCCAGAAGTGACGTTGCTCGTCTCCACGGACTACACCGGAACCGGCGATCCGACGTTGGCCACGTGGACCGAGCTCACGTACAATTTCTCAAGCGGCGGCTTTAACGAGGTCTCCAGCGGCGAGATCAGCCTGTCCTCTGTTGCCGGTGAGAGCAGCGTCTACTTCGCGTTTCAATACCAGTCCTCTGGAACACAAGGAGGCTCAACAAGCCTCTGGCAGATCGACGATTTCTCTATCAATGCACCGGCTGCGGTATCCACCGTCATGATCCACGAGATCCAAGGTGAGACGAACCTTGCCGACGGCACACTGGTGGGCGTCGCCGGCGCGGCCGATGAAAGCCCGCTGCTGGGCCAGACGGTCGCGATCCAGGGTGTGGTCACAGCCATCCTTGCCGATCTGGGCGGCTTTTACGTCCAGGAAGAAGACACCGACGCCGACACGAATGACTTCACGTCGGAAGGGATTTTCGTCGCGTCGAGCACGCCGGTGGCGCTTGGCAACATCGTGAGCGTGGAAGGCGTCGTTGCCGAGGTCGAGGGCGAGACGCGCCTCTCGGCCAACAGTGTCACGGTCGATGATGCGGGCGACAACAGCGCCCTTGTCACGGCAACTGAGATCACCTTCCCGACGGCCACGGTCCTCCAGGACGCTGACGGCGATTTCGTCGCCAACCTTGAAGCCTACGAGGGCATGCTGGTGAACATCCCGCAGGCCATGTCGACGACCGAGCTTTTCCAGCTCGACCGCTTCGGCACGATCCGCGTGTCGTCCGACGGGCGCCTGGAGCAGTTCACGCAGTCCAACGATCCGAGCACGGCGGGTTTTGAGCAGCATCTCAAGGACGTGGCAGCGCGCTCGCTGATCATCGACGACGGCCAGGACGGCCAGAACCCGAACCCGATCCAGGTGCCGGGCCTTGGCGCCGATGGCACGCTGGACAACGGCGACGTCTTCCGGATGGGCGACACGTTCTCCAACATCACCGGCGTCGTGAGCTTCTCTGAAGACGACCAGACGAGCAGCGAAGAGCCGGAGTACCGGATCCACAATCCGCAAGCGACGCTGACGCAGGTCAACCCGCGCCCGGATACGCCCGATGACGTTTCGGGCGGGATCGATGGTCTGAAGGTGACGAGCTTCAACGTGCTCAACTTCTTCACGACGCTCGACACGTTCCCGGACGACGAACTGGTTGGCCCGCCCGACAATCGTCAGGACGATCCGCGCGGTGCTGACACCAACCCGCAGAACGCCAGCCCGACGCCGGGCGAGACGGATGAGTATGACCGTCAACTTGCCAAGCTGGTGGAAGCCATCATCGGCACGGACGGTGACGTGGTTGGCCTCGTCGAGATCGAAAACGACTTCGTCAAGGGTGGCACGGCGCCTGGCGATCAGACCGCTCAGGACCCGCGTGATATCGCCATCGTCGAACTGGTGAACGCCCTCAATGCCGAGGCAGGCGAAGGCACTTATGCCTTTGTCGATCCGGGCCAGGAGTTCGTCGGCAGTGACGCGATCGCGGTCGGCTTCATCTACAAGCCCGACGCCGTCACGCCCGTGGGGGATGCGGCGATCCTGGAGACCTTCGACGGGGAGAACTTCCTGGACCCCAACGACTCCGGTCAGGGCCGCAACCGGGCTGCCCTTGCGCAGTCCTTTGAGGAAAACGCGACGGGCGAGACGTTCACGGCCGCCGTCAACCACTTCAAGTCGAAGGGGTCCAGCGGGCTTTCTGCTGGAGATGCGAACAACCTCGACAGCGATCAGGGCGATGGTCAGGGTTTCTGGAACGATACCCGCACCAAGGCGGCCGAGATCCTGGTCGACTGGCTTGCGTCTGATCCGACCGGCCAGGCGGACAGTGACATTCTGATCCTGGGCGACCTCAACGCCTACGCTCAGGAAGACCCGATCAAGGCGGCGCTGGCTGGGGCCGATGGGACGGCTGACACGGGCGATGACTACACGGACCTTGCCCAGGCCTTCATCGGGGCGGGTGGCTACTCGTTCGTCTTCGATGGCCAGCAGGGCACGCTCGACTACGCGCTGAGCAACAACAACCTGACAACCCAGGTGACCGGTGCAACCGAGTGGCACATCAACGCCGATGAGCCGGATGCTTTTGACTACAACCTGGAGTTCGGTCGCAATCCGGCGCTGTTCACGGACGATGCGTTCCGCTCGTCTGACCACGACCCGATCATCCTGGGTCTGGCGCTCGGTGACGTTGGAACCGATGTCGCTGAGGCCCTGGTCGGCAACAGTGGCATCAACCGTCTCTACGGTCTGGAGGGTGCGGACCTGCTTTCGTCGGGCGCGGGCGACGATGTCCTGATCGGTGGTGACGGCGACGACCGTCTGGAAGGACGCAACGCCAACGACGTCATGATCGGTGGCGCAGGTCGCGACACGTTCTTCTATCTCGACGACGACGAGGGCGATGACACCATCCTGGACTTCACGCAGGGCGATGATGTGATTGATCTCGCGCGGGCGAACATCACATCGCTGGACGACCTGACCATCGACACCGCCTCGGTGCCCGGCAGCACGGTTGTCAGCTTCGGGACAACGACGATCACGCTTGATGGCTTCACCGGAACGCTGACCGAGACGGATTTTGTGCTTCTCGGCGGAACGACGGCAGGCGATGATGACGTCCGCGGCAACAGGTCGGACAACACGATCAGCGGTGGCGAGGGTGCCGACAGCCTTCTGGGCCTGAGCGGTGCGGACGATCTGTCCGGCGATGCGGGCAACGACAGCCTGTTCGGCGGTGCTGACGACGACCGCCTGGACGGTGGCGCTGACAACGACGTGCTCAACGGCGGCAGCGGCAACGACACGCTGATCGGCGGCCGCGGCAACGACATCATGCTGGGCGAGGCCGGCAACGACCTGCTGATCTGGAACAACGGCGACGGCTCCGACCTGATGGAGGGCGGGGAAGGCGACGACACGGTCCAGGTCAACGG
>CAYUKE010000312.1:0-3958 GCA_964445185.1 uncultured Geminicoccaceae bacterium | reverse complement strand
AGCCGCTGCACTCGATCGTTCGGTCGCCATGGCCGCCGCAGAGGCCGGCCTTACCGGTCTTGAGTTTTACGTCGGAATTCCGGGGACGATCGGCGGGGCGGTGTTGATGAACGCCGGCGCCTTCGGCGGCGAGACCAAGGACTGCCTCGTCGCCATCCGCGCCCTCGACCGCGGTGGGCGCGAGCGTCGAGCGACGGTCGAAGCGCTCGGTCTCAGCTACCGGCACAGCGCCCTGCCCGCCGACTGGATCGTCGTCGAAGCCATCTTCGAGGGCCGCGCGGACGATCCGGCGGCCGTTCAGGCAAGGATGCAGGCCATCAAGGCCGAACGTGCGCGCGCGCAGCCGATCTCGGTCGCCACGGGCGGCAGCACCTTCAAGAACCCGAGCGAGGCGCGTGCCTGGGAGCTGATCGACGCCGCCGGCTGGCGCGGCCTGAGCGAAGGCGGCGCGCTCGTCTGGGAGAAGCACTGCAACTTCCTCATCAACCCTGGCGGCGCATCGGCGACCGACCTGGAGATGCTGGGCGAAGCGGTGCGCGGCCGGGTCGAAGCCAACTCAGGCGTGCGCCTGGAGTGGGAGATCAAGCGAATCGGCCGAGCTGCTGACGGGGGTCTACGATGAGCCGGCGCGTCGCGGTGCTGATGGGCGGCGTCTCGGCCGAGCGCGAGGTTTCGCTGACCTCGGGGGAGGCCTGTGCGCAGGCTCTGGAACGCTCGGGCTTTGCCGTCGAGCGCGTCGATGTCGACGCCGGGCTCGCCGGGCGCCTCGCAGCACTTCGTCCCGACGCCTGCTTCAACGCGCTTCACGGCCGCTATGGGGAAGACGGCTGCGTCCAGGGTCTCCTTGAGGTCATGCGGCTGCCCTACACGCATTCCGGCGTGCTCGCCTCCGCGATGGCCATGCACAAGCCGACGGCGCTCGGCTTGTTCCGCGCGGCAGGCATGACTGTCCCGGAGGGATGCCTCGCGACACTCGCCGAGGTGGCGGCGGGCGACGTCATGCAGCCGCCGCTCGTCGTGAAACCGGCAGCGGAGGGCTCGAGCGTCGGTGTCCTCCTGATCGACGACCTCGATGACCCGCGCCTGCATCCCAACACCGGCCCCGGCAACACGCCCGATACCGCGCCGATGCTCGTCGAACCGTTCATCCCGGGTCACGAGCTCACCTGCGCCGTTCTCGACGGCAAGGCGCTCAGCGTCACCGAGCTGCGGCCGCGTGCCGGCTTCTACGATTACCGCGCCAAGTACACCGAAGGGCTCACCGATCACCTGATCCCAGCGCCGGTGCCGGGTGACGTCTTCGCCCGGATCGTCGCTTGGGCTGAACGAGCGCATCAGCTCCTCGGCTGCCGCGGTGTGAGCCGCGCCGACTTCCGGTTCGATCCGGCGCGCGGCCCGGAGGGGCTGTTCATCCTCGAGGTCAACACGCAACCCGGCATGACGCCGCTCTCCTTGGTTCCCGAGCAAGCGGAGCACGCCGGCATCGACTTCGATAGCCTCGTCCGCCGCCTGCTGGAGGATGCGTCATGCGACCGGTGAGCTTGCGCGCCGCCCGTCGCATCGGCGCCGTTCATCGCCGACCACGCGGCCGGCGCACGCCGCCGCCGCTGTTGGCTGTCGCGACGCTGGCCCTGCTCCTGGCTGCCTCACCCTGGCTCGATCGGGCCGCGGATGGTGTCAGCGCCGCGCTGCAACGCACGCTCGGGCTGGTTGTCGAGGAGGTCGGTATCGACGGCGCGATGCGGATCTCGACGGACATCATTCGCGACGGGCTCGCCACGGCGGAACGTGCACCAATCCTCGATGTCGACCTCGAAGCAGCCCGCGGCCGCATCGAAGAGCTGCCTTGGGTGGCGCGGGCGGAGGTGAGACGGACCCTTCCCAACCGGATCGATGTCGCCGTCGTCGAGCATCGACCGCTGGCCGTTTGGCTCGGCCCTGATGGTGCCGCCCTAGTCTCAGAGACCGGCGCCACCTTGCCCGTTTCGCTGCCGCGCCTCGCGCGGACCTTGCCGCTGGTAACCGGCGCCGGTGCACCCGACGAGGCGCACGCGCTAAGCGCCCTGATCGGGGCGGCCGAGCTGCTCGGTCGGCGGGTCGAGCGAGTCGAGCGGATGGCCGGCCAGCGCTGGCGGGTGGTCGTCGAACCATCGCTCCGACTGGAGCTCCCCGCCGAGGCGCCGCTCGCCGCGCTCGACCGGCTCGCGCGTCTCGACCGCGCGCACGGCCTGCTCGACAGGGCGGTCGCGACGATCGACCTCCGGCTACCGGACCGCATCGTCGTCACGCCGCTGCCGATCCTGCGGCGAGAGGTGACCGGATGAGCCTGCAGCGAACCGCAATGGCCTGGACCCACCTGATGACGCGACCGGGTCGCGCCACGCGACCGTTCGGTGTCCTCGATCTCGGCAGCCGCAAGCTTTGCTGCTGCGTCGCGCGAATTGATGGCGAGGGTCGCCTCCAACTCCTCGGTGCCGCGCACCAGGCCGCGGACGGTCTTGTCGGTGGCGAGATCGTCGACGTAGCCGCAGCGGAGGCGGCGATCCGCTCGGTGGTGGAGGAGGCGGAGATCGCTGCCGAAGAGCGGCTCGACGACGTGGCCGTGGTGCTCGCCGGCGGCACGCCGATGAGCGGCTATGTGCGGGTCGAGATCGCCTTGCACGGCCAGCCGGTGCGCCGCACCGACGTCGCCGCGGCGCTCGAGCACGCGGCCCGCCATGCGCCGGCTGACGGTTTCGCCATCGTCCATGCGGTACCGCTCGGCGAGAGCCTCGACGGTGGACCCGAAGTCCGCGACGCGACCGGCCTCGTCGGCAAGCGGCTGGTGGTTCGCGCGCATGTCGTCGGCGTGCGTCGACGGCCCTTGGAGCAGCTTGCCGGCTGCCTTGCTCGCTGCCACCTGCGCCTGGCCACCGTGCTGGCGGCGCCCTACGCCTCGGCGCTCGCGTGTCTGAGCCGCGACGAAGCGGAGCGCGGCGCGCTCGTCGTCGACTGCGGCGCGCGAACGACGACGCTCGCCATTCTTCAGCAAGGCAGGCTGCAATATGTCGGCGCGGTGCCCCAGGGCAGTGACCATCTCACCGACGAGCTAGCGCAACGGCTGGCCATCCCACAGCCGGCGGCGGAGCGGCTGAAGAACCTCGAGGCGTCGGTCGTCTGGCGTGCCTGCGACAGCTTTGAGACGCTGGAGCTGACCCCGCTTGGGGCCCGCGGTCGCGACGATACCATCGAAGTGCCGAGGCGGCGGCTCACCGAGATCGTCCGACCGCTGACGGAGGCGCTCTTCGGCGCCGTCGTCGAGCAGCTCAACGCGGCGCCGAGCGAACTTCGCACCGTCGCGCGACGCAGCGTCGTGCTCACCGGTGGCGGCGCGCTGCAGGACGGCATGGTCGAATTCGCCGCCGAGCGCCTGGGCAGTGCCCGGCTCGGCCGTCCGGCGGTGGTCACCGGCTGGAGCGAGCCGCAGGTCGCGGCCGTCACCGGCGCCTTGGCCCTCGCCGGCGGGTTCGATGGCGGTATCGGCTACGCGCCGGTGCCCGCGGCGTCGGGCGCGTTCGCACGCCCCCTTTCCAGTTTGACCCGATGGCTCCGCGAGAGCCTCGGCGTGACCTGAGCCGGCGCACGGTGCGCCGGCCCGGTCGAGACGTGTGTTGAAAGTGTCTAGGAGGAGAGCATGACACTTAACCTGACCATCCAGACGCACCACGAGCTTAAGCCAAAGATCGTCGTCATCGGCGTCGGCGGCGCCGGCGGCAATGCCGTCAACAACATGATCACCTCACACCTCGAGGGCGTCGAGTTCGTCGTCGCGAACACCGACAACCAGGCATTGGGCAACTGCCTGACGGAGCGGCGCATTCCGCTCGGCACCGCGATCACCCACGGTCTCGGCGCCGGCGCCCGGCCGGAGGTCGGCCGGGCCGCGGCGGAAGAGGCCATCGACGAGATCTTGGCCGAG
>CAYUKE010000311.1:0-3965 GCA_964445185.1 uncultured Geminicoccaceae bacterium | reverse complement strand
GCCCCCACCGTCGGCAGGCCGACGCGGCGGCGGCCGTCGATGGTCTTGAGGGAAAAATCGGTGCCGGCGAGCTCGGCGCCACCCGCGCCGCAGAGGTAGACGACGGCCTCGCCGACCCACTCGGGCGGGATGTGCGTCGACCAGTCGAGCTGGCTCACCGGGTTGATCCCCGAGCGCTTGATCTGCGCCATCATCTCGGTCGCGACCGTGCCGGGGCTGAGGCCGACGACCCGGATGCCGCGGTCACCCACCTCCTTGTGCGCGCATTCGGTGAGCTTCTTCGCCGCCGCCTTGGTGGCGCAATAGTGGCTCCAACCCTCGAGCGCGCTGTTGGCCGCGCCTGAGCTGAGGTTGACGATGGTCCCCGCGCCTTGGGCCGCCATCACCGGGATGGCGGCGCGAAGGCCGTGATAGACGCCCTTGAGGTTGATATCGACGGCAAGCGCCCAGACCTCCGGGTCGCTGTCCGCGAGGCGCGCGATCGGCTCGATCACCCCAGCATTGTTCACAAGGATGTCGAGGCGGCCGAACGCCTTCACACAAATCTCGACGGCCGCTGCCACGTCGTCGTAGCGGGCGACATCCCCGACGACGACGTGCGCCTGACCGTCGCCCGCTCGGATGCGCTCGGCGACGTCGGCGAGCGAGGCGGCGTTGCGCGCCATCACCGCGACGGCGGCGCCACGCTCGGCGAGCCGCACGGCGATCGCGGCACCGATGCCGCGGCTGGCGCCGGTGACGAGCGCCGCTTTCCCTCGAAGATCGGTCATCGTGTCAACCCAGCTGAGGACGCGACCGGCCCGCGCCATGGCTCTGCGCCGCAACCGGAGGCTCGAGGCGCGATCGGCGTAGCCTAGGCCTCGAGACGCGCTGACAGAAGACCGCCCCTACAGACGGACACACCGGCGTCGATCGTCCCAAACGCTCTCGCCGACCAACGCCCAACGCGACAAGTCGACTCGAACGGCGCTTTTCTCTGCATATGCGTGGACTTTTGACCGCCGACACGGCTGCGCTCGTCGTCGAGGCCGAGCGCGGCGCGCAACGGTTCGCGGGCTGCCTCCGCCTGGCCCTCGGTGTCGTCCTGCTGTTCGTCGCCAGCAAGGCACAGGCCGACGAGCTCGCCAGCGGCGCCCTGCCGCTCGCCGTGGTGCTCGCCTACTTCGCGATCGGCGTCGCCTCTCTCGTGGTGACGCACCCGCGGCTCTTCAGCACCGCCTGGGCCCCGGTCTTCGTCGTTATCGACGTGCTCTGGTACTACACGACGCTGGTCGTCGAGCTACTCGCGTCCGGCACGCCACCCAACGAGTTCGTGACCATGCCGGTCTTCGGCGTGCTCGCCGTTCTGATCGCGCTTGCCGGCATGCGCTACACGCCCTGGGCGCTGCTCGCCGGGCTCGCCACCTTCGCCCTCCTCGACGCGCTCTTCTACACGATCGTGCTTCAGGGCCTCTGGCCAGGGGCGCCGCCGAGCGACGACCCGCGCTTCAGCCTCGGCGTCAACGTCTTCCGCATCACCGCGGTAGCCGCGATGGGGCTCGTTGTCGGCCTCACCTCACTGCGCGCAAGGCAAACGCTTATTCGAGCGCTTCGCACGGGCGCCGAGCGCGATGCGGTTCAGACGCTCTTCGGCCGCTACGTGCCCGCGGAGGTCGCCGCCGAGATGGTCGCCGAAGGCGGCGCGCTGCCGGCGCGCAGCGGCATCGCCACGATCCTCTTCTGCGATATCGAGGGCTTCTCGCGCCTTGCCGAGATCCGCGAGCCGGCGACGCTGGTGACAATGATGAACGCTTACTTCCGCCGCGTCGAAGGGATCATCGCAAGCCACGACGGCATCGTCACGCATTTCCAAGGCGACGGCGTGCTCGCCACCTTCAACCTGCCGCTCGCCCGCGTCGACCACGCCGACCGCGCCCTTGCCGCGGCCGCCGCCATCGCCCGCGCGGTGGCCGACGAGACATTCGCCGGCGAGCGGCTGAAGGTGCGCGTCGGCATCGCAACCGGCCCGGTGGCGGCCGGCATCGTCGGCGGCGTCGACCGGCTTGCCTACACCGTCTACGGCGATGTCGTGAACGTCGCCGCGCGTCTGCAGCAGGTCAACAAGGCGCTCGGCACCGTCATCCTCTGCTCTGGCTCAACCGTCGATGCCTTGGTCGCTCCGCCAGCGCTTCGCCCCCACGGCGCCCAGGCCTTAGCCGGGCGGACCGCCGCGCTCGAGGTCTTCGAGCCAACGATCGGCTAGCACCGCGGCAACCGGCGCCGAGCGCTACCTGTGGTTGCGGCGCAAGAACGAGTTGAAGGAACCCGAGCGCGAACTGATCTCACACGTAAGTCGTATAGGACGTCCCGTCGGTCGGTCCCTTCGCCGGCGGTAGCGCTTGAAATCCTCCGCAAACGACGCCGAGCTGGGAGAGCCCCCGTGATGATCATCAAATCTATTGCCTTGACCGCCGCGGTCGTGACCGTTGCGGCAGCCGCGTCCCCGGCTGTCGCCGACTGGCAGCCGCAGCGCCCCGTCGAAATGGTCATCATGGCGGGCCAAGGCGGCGGCGCCGACCGTCTGGCGCGCCTGTTCCAGTCGATCATTCAGCAGAACGGTTTGGCCTCGCTCCCGGTCCTGCCGGTCAACAAGGGCGGCGGCTCCGGCGCCGAAGCCCTTCGCTACCTGCAGGACAAGTCGGGCGACCCGCACGTCATCATGGCGACGCTCAACAGCTACTATACGACGCCGCTCAGGACCGACATCGGCGTCGATATCGAGCAATTCACGCCGCTGGCGCGCATGGCGGTCGACACGTTCGTGCTTTGGGTAAATGCCGACAGCGGCATCAAGACCGTCGACGAGTACGTCGAGGCGGCCAGCGCCCAGGGTCTCGAGTGGCGGATGGGCGGCACCGGCACGGGTCAGGAGGACAGCCTGATCACCGCGATGCTCGAGCAGGCTTTCGAGATGGACATCACCTACGTGCCGTTCAGCGGCGGCGGCGATGTCGCCAAGAACCTCGTCGGCGGCCACATCGAATCGAGCGTCAACAACCCCTCCGAGGCGCTCGGCTTCTATGAGGCAGGACGCGTCGTCCCGCTCGCCGCCTTCACCGAGGAGCGGCTCGAGGCGCTGCCGGACGTACCGACCATGCGTGAGCTCGGCCACGACCTCATCTACACGATGCAGCGGAGCTTCGTGGCGCCTCCCGGCATCCCGGCCGAGGTGCGTGACTACTACATCAACCTGCTGACCGAGCTGTCGGCGACGGAGGAATGGCAGACCTACGCCAGCGAGAAGGCGCTGCTCACCGATTTCCTCACCGGCGACGAGCTGCAAGCGTACTTCCTTGAAGAGCGTAGCAAGCACGAGGCGCTGCTGGCGTCGTTGAACGAGCTCCAGGGCTGAACCTAGCCAACGCGGCGGCGGGCGGTCGTGCGCCCGTCGCCGCCGAGCGCGCGGAGCTAGGCGATGCGCACCGCCGAGTGGATCACCGCGGCCGGGCTGATGTTGCTGTCGGCGTGGCTCATGTGGCACGCCACCATCATGCCAATCGGCTGGGTTCCGGGCGCCGGCCCCGGCGGCGGCGCATTTCCGTTCTGGCTCAGCGCCATCATGTTCGTCTGCGCCAGCTTGCTGTTCCTGCGCGAGTTCGGCACTTGGCGCCGACGGGGTAATGGCGGCGCGTTTTTCCTACAGCATTCCTGGCGACGACTTCTTACGGTGGCGCTGGCGCTTGCTGTCACCGTCGCGCTGATCCACGTGGTCGGAGTCTATGGCGCCGTCATCGCCTTTTTGATCTTCTTCGTCGGCATCCTTGGTCATCACGGTTGGCGCCTGACCGCTGTCCTCACCGTCGCCACACCGATCTTCCTCTTCTTCTTATTCGAAGTGACGTTCAAGATCCTACTCCCCAAAGGCCTGACCGAGCCTCTTTTTTTTCCGCTGTACGCAGCGTTCTTCTGAGCGAGCAAAGACGCAC
>CAYUKE010000310.1:0-3980 GCA_964445185.1 uncultured Geminicoccaceae bacterium | reverse complement strand
CCCGCGCAGCGGGCTTACTTGTTGTGTACAGCGCGAAGCGCTCGTTTCATTTTTTGGTTCCTTGCGAATCATCTTGGGGGCACTGAATCATATTCGAGTCCGGCATGGAATCCCTGGCTCAAGAAAAAACGCGTCGCTTGTCTTATCTGTGATCCGCGACTCAGCTTTTTCTAACTGCGATGACGTATTCGGCCTCAGACAATGTCTGCCCGACAGGGTTCGCCTCCGGTTCTCGCGACCGGCCCGGACCGCGTCATCCCTGTACGGCCCCCTCGCGTCGGGTCCAGCGCGGCGGTTCCTGGAACAACAATCCGGACAACCTCCGCTCGGCGAACCGCAACAGGAACGATCCCGCGAACCGCAACAACAATTTCGGTTTCCGCGTGGCCAGCACGCTCACCGCCAGAGTCCCGGCGTTCACGGACGTCGGGAGCGAGCACGAGGTGCGTCCAGGGCCGTCCATGATGAGCGGGCGTTGCGCGCGGCGCGGCGCCGTCTTGCGTCGTCGCTGTCTTGCCGGACCTGCGAGCCGGGACAGCGGCGGCGTTCTCCACGCGTGTGAGGCGGCCGCTGAGCGCCGGGAAGCTGTCGCTCGTGCGCGGCATGACGAAGGTCTCAAATTGGCCGATAGCACTGGGTCGGCAAGGTGCGGCACCGCTCGGAAGCGGTCATTCTGTGAGCGTCCGCTCTCAATTTTGCCTCCCGCGGCCAGGTTCGGCCAGAATCGGCCGGTCGTTCCGGCCCGTTGTCCGTCTGCTTGGGAGCTGACTTCAGCCAAACAATAGTCCCCGCTTCAGCTCTACCACTCGGCCTGTTAACACTGACCGGAAGGGCAAGGGGAGCGCTGCTATGGACACAACCGGAACGCCGCAAAATAAAGACGCGCATCAAGAAGCGCTAAAGGTCTTCGTGTCTTACAGCCGTCAGGATCTCGCCTTCGCAGATCAGATCGTCGAGGCGCTGCGCGACAAGGGGTATGACCCGCGCATCGACCGGCATGCCATCCATGCCGCTGAGGAGTGGGAGCCCCGGCTCGGTGCGTTGATTTTCGAAGCGGACACCATCGTCTTCGTCCACACCGATGCGTCCGCCCGTTCAGATGTCTGCGTCTGGGAGATCGAAGAGGCGGCGCGGCTCAAAAAGCGTATCGTGCCGGTGGTGCCTGCGGCGACAGAAGCCCAGCCGCATGAGAAGCTCGCGGCGCTGAATTTCATCTTTTTCTACGCGGAACCTAAGGTCCCCGGCTCAGGCTTTTATGACGGCCTGCGGAAGCTGGATGCGGCCCTCAGCGTCGATCTCGATTGGCTGCGCGCTCACACCCGCCTGGCTGAACGCGCCGCGGAATGGCGAAACGCCGATCGGGGTGAGGAGCGGTTGCTGCGCGGACCGGCCCTCGCCGACGCTGAAGCGTTGATCTCTCGCCCACCGGCGGGCTCGGAAGTGTTGGACGCGGTCGCCGAGTACGTCGCCGCGGGGGCGGACGTAGAAGTGCGGCGCAAAGCGGATGCCGAAGCTGATCTCGCCGAGCGTGAACGGGCGCTGGAGCAAGCGCGTAAAGCCGTTGGCGAACGCGAGGCAGCCGTTGAGGCTACAGCAACCGCAGAGAAACGAGCGCGTAAGTCAAACCGCCGAACGCTCCTCGCTGTCAGCGTCGGCGCCGCGGTGGCGACAGTGTTGGCGGTCATAGCCGCAGTGATCGGGTCGATGGCGGTTGGGCAAGCGCAAAGCGCCAGCCGCAATGTGTCGATGACGCTTACGAATGCGTCGCAATCTGCCCTAATCGATGGCCATGGCGCAGCCGCACTGCGCCTCGGCGTGCTTGCCGCTCGTAACACTTGGCTCGCACCGCCGACGGAGGAAAGCGACATAGCGCTTGTTCGCGCAGCTGAGGAAGCCCTCATTCTCGCCGAATTCCACGCTGGCGCTGAAAACGTCACCAGCGTCGCTTTTGGCCGTAACGGCGCACTTGTCGCCACGGCGTCAGCCGATGGCCGGCTTCAGTTTTGGGACGTGGAGACGGGCGCCGAGGTCACAGGGGAACAGCGCCAAGACGTTTTGACCGAGAGCTTAGCGTTCGGCTTGGGCGAAGCTAGTGGAGCCGCCATACTCGCCGAAAGCGCTTTGTGGATCACGCATAGCAGTCGAGATTCAGAGTTGTCCCCAGTCAGTGAGCTCGTGGCGGACCTCAGTCACGTGACGTTTAGCCAGGACCGCTCACGTGTCGCGGGGGTGTCATACGATGAACTCGTTAGGGTCTGGGATACTGAATCAAAAGCGGAGGTTGCCGCACCAAAGATGATTGAGGGTTTGATGAGCCATTTGGCCATTGAGACCCTGCTCGAGTTTAGCCCTGATGGCAGCCGCCTCGCGTGCGTCGTCACAATGGCTCCCAGCGTTCGCTTCGGATCCGACGGAGCGCCTCATGAGCCTGAGGTGCGTATCTACGTTTGGAACTTAGATACTGAAGAAGTGAGCCGGCTAGCCAGAGGCTTTGATCACCACGATCTCCACACCGATGTAGTTGAGAGAATCATATTTAGTCCAAATGGAGTGCATCTCGCTATCGTCTATCGCGATCACACAGTAGAGATTTGGGATGTGGTCGACGGCGATCGGGTTGCCGATATCATTGGCCATGCGAGCAGTGTTTTGAGTGTAGCCTTTACCCCCGACGGAAGGCGACTGGCTACCGCTACTGCAGATGGTGTGATTCGACTATGGGATGTCTTCGAAGGCACGGAGCTCGCTGCACTCAAAGGTCATATGGGCCCAATCTTAAGCGTTGCGTTCAGCCCGGACGGAGCACGTGTCGCCAGTGCGTCTTCTGACCACTCTGTGCGAGTTTGGGGGGCCTCTACAGGCGAGAAATTTGTGAGGCTAGGGACTGTGCGCAGCCCCGACCGACGCCAAGTTGCAAGACGGTCAGACGGCTACGGTGTCGTGTTATTAGATGTTGACGAGCCCATGGACGGCCCGACTGGAGCCGTGGAGAGCTTCTATCTTTATGGGCACGACGACATTATTGACAGCATGACCTTTAGCGCTGATGGGAGCCGCCTGGCCACGGCCTCCGAAGATAAGACGGTTAGGCTTTGGGATACCAGGACCGGTGACGAGATCGCAGTGGTGTACGGCTTAGCTGACAATGAAGGTGATCGGGGCAGCCTCCTTTTAAGCGCCGATGGAATGCGTGTGGTTATTGACTACACCGGCGACAGCGGTCGTCTTTGGAACGTCGATTGGCCAGCAGACTATGCAGGTAATGCTCTCGCCCGGGAGGTTTGCGCCCGTCGTTTATTAGGATCGGAAGCGCCGGTTTTCGACGACAACGGCGACCTTACCAGCGCATTCCGCTCCATGCGCCGGATCACGGAAACGGATGCCGATTATGCCCCCATTCTACGCGATCGCATAGGCGAGGATGTTTGTGTAGACATCCCCGGGACACCAAGCCTCACAAGCTTCTGGAATACCGTCAGCTCTTGGGCCCCGTTCGGACGTTGAGGGCACGTCGTCACTCGTCGCCTTTGGGTCGCGTCCGGCCGGTCACAGCCACAGTCCATTGCGGACATTGGCGAAGTGGCGGCTTCGGCGCTGTTTCGCTTCCGCCCGCGGCCAATACCTGCCCCGAGCCCAGGGTCTCCGAATGTCTGCTTCCGGCAACATCTCAGCCGGTCGCACCAGGAACAGAAGCTCACCCCCGCGGCGGCGCGGTCCGGTGCGCCCGACAAAGCAGCTCAGGACCAAGCGACGCCGGCTGTTGGCGAGGGACACTCTCGCATTGGACAGGCGGAGCGTCTCAGTCTCGGTTCTGTCCGAAGCGGCGGGTGAGGAAGCTGAACATGCCGCGGCGGCGATCGCGATCGGTCTCGCCCTCGGCCTGAGCCTCCACTCCGGCAATCGGCGCGCGCTTGACGTCGTCAGGTTTCTGCTCAGCCTCTGTCTCTGCGCCGCGTGACGACGTGTCCTCGCCGCCCGCG
>CAYUKE010000309.1:0-3994 GCA_964445185.1 uncultured Geminicoccaceae bacterium | reverse complement strand
TCCTGGCCGCCGAGCGTGTCGCCGGCGTGCGCGATGCCGAGATTGAAGGCATCCGCCTTCTCCTGTGTCGGCCCTCTGGTGACCACGAGCGGCCAGGTGATCAGCGGCGCCGGCTCGCCCGGCCAGCAGCTCTGCACCGGGAGGCGGCCGAGGTCGATCTCCGCGCCGCGCAGGACGACCTCCTGGCACGGCGCCCGGCTCACGCCCTTCGGCCGCATCGACAACGCCGAGCGAAGCAGCGGCACTAGCTCCATCGCTTCGCGCCAGCCGCCCGGCGGCTCCGGCTGCTTGAGAAAGGCGAGCATCTGGCCGAGCTGCCGGAGCTGGTCCGGTTCCCGGTCCATGCCCCACGCCACCCGCTCGATGGTGCCGAAGAGATTGATCAGGACCGGCATGTCGAAGCCGTCGACCTGCTCGAACAGCACGGCAGGGCCCTGCTCCGCCAACAGGCGCGTATGGATCTCCGTCATCTCAAGGACTGGCGACACCGGTGCCTTGACGCGGACCATGCGGCCGCGGCTCTCCAGATGGGCGATGAAGTCACGAAGGCTGTCGAAGGGCATGGTGCTCGTCTAGCGGAAAACCGGCGGCCGCGCGGCCCGCCACATCGCCGCGTCCGCGCCCAACGCTTCAGGGACGTCGATCACTGCCGCCCCTACGCGAAACGAACCCCGGTGCCGGCGTCGGCCCGGCCACACGATCAGTGAACCGGACGCGCGGCTCGCCGGTCGCCCAGAGTTTGCCCACGTTCGCCAGCGACTAGGCCGCCTTCCACTTGATCGAGCAGCCCATCGACGGCGTCTGCTCCTGCGGACCCGCACCCGTCGCCGCCACCTGGCGCATCGCCGCAAGTAGCTCGTTCGCGGCACCTTCGACGAGCGTTGTCTTCGAGGCGTCGAGCCGGCCGCGATACTGCAGCGCGTCGTCGGCGTTGTAGCCGAAGAAGTCCGGCGTGCAGATGGCGTCGTAGGCGCGGGCGACCTGCTGGCTCTCGTCGTGGAGATAAGGGAACGTGAACCCGTGCGCCGCGGCGAAGTCTTGCATCTTGGCGAAGCTGTCGTCGGGATAGTTCACCGCGTCGTTGCTGCAGATGGCGGCAACGCCAATGCCATCGCGCTGGAGCTCACGGGCGGTCTCAGCGAGCCGATCGGCGATCGCCTTCACATAAGGGCAGTGGTTGCAGATGAAGACGACGACGGTGCCCTTCTCGCCCTTGACGTCGGCGAAGCCGTAGCGCTTGCCGTCGGTGGCAGGCAGATCGAACGTTGGCGCCGGCGCGCCAAAGTCGCAGACGGGTGGTGTCGTAGCCATGAAGCATCTCCCCTGGGCACGCCGGACCGTAAGCCGGCGGGCCACCCGAACAAGAGGTTGTGTCGGTGTCGCGTGTGGCGCCTGGCTGGCTGCAACCCTGTTGCTGATGCCGCCGCCCGCCTTTGCCGCCGATCGTGCCCCAGTCTTGGCGGATGTACCCTCCTTCGCCGAGGAGGCGGCCGCAGCCGGGATCGATCACGTCTACGACGGTGCCTGGGAGCACTTCGTCGGCGGCGGGGTCGCTGCGTTCGACTGTGACGACGATCGCCGGCCCGATCTCGTGCTCGCCGGCGGCGCCAACCCCGTCCGCTTGATGGCCAATCGCTCGCTGGTTGCTGGCCCCCTCGCCTTCGAGCCGCGGCCGTTGCCGCTGGACCAGCGCGAGGCGCGGGGCGTCACCGGCGTCTACCCGATCGACATCGACGACGACGGCAGGCTCGATCTGGTGCTGCTTAGGGTCGGCCGGGACGTCGTCCTGAAAGGCGTTGGCGACTGTGCGTTCGAGAAGGCCAATCGGCTCTGGACGATCGATGGTGGCCGCGCCTGGTCGACCGCCTTCGCCGCGACCTGGGAAGCCGGCGCGCGCTTTCCGACCCTTGCCTTCGGGCACTACGTCGACCGCAGCGCGCCTGGCTCGCCCTGGGGAACGTGCCATGACAACGCGCTGCTGCGCCCCTCCGCCGGCGCGCGTCCCCTCTACGGCGAGGCGACACCGCTGAGCCCCGGCCACTGCGCGCTGTCGATGCTGTTTACCGACTGGAACAACAGCGGCGAGGTCGCGCTGCGTATCACCAACGACCGCCAATACCATCTCGACGGCGAGGATCAGCTCTGGCGCCTGCCTGCCGGCCGCCCGCCATCGCCCTACCGCCGGAGCGACGGCTGGCGGCCGCTGCGCATCTGGGGCATGGGCATCGCCGAGGCGGATCTCGATGCCGACGGTCTGCCCGAATACGCGCTGACTTCGATGGGCGACACCAAGCTCCAGGCGCTCGACCCGGAGGCGTTCGAGGACCAGCCGAGCTACGTCGACGTCGCCTACGCCATGGGCGCCACGGCGCACCGACCCTATGCCGGGCCTGACCGGCGGCCTTCGACCGGCTGGCACGCGGCGTTCGCCGACGTCAACAACGATGCGCTGCTCGATCTCTACATCGCCAAGGGCAACGTTGAGGCAATGCCCGACTTTGCCGCCGAGGATCCGGACAACCTGCTGCTCGGCACCTGGGACGACGGCTTCGTCGAGGCGGGTGACCTTGCCGGCATCGCGCTTGCCCGTCGCGGCCGCGGCGCTGCCGTCGTCGATCTCAATCTCGACGGCGCGCTGGACCTCGTCGTCGTCAACCGTGGCGCGCCTGTGAGCGTCTTTCGCAACCTGGGCGCTGCCCGCGACGGCGCGCCGGCGCCGCTCGGAAACTGGGTCCAGGTGGCGCTCAGCCACCCCCAGCCCAATCGCCACGCCGTCGGCGCCCGGCTCAGCGTCCGCGTCGGCAATCGCACGCTGGTGCGGACGCTGCAGGCGGGCGGCGGGCACGCGTCCGGCCACCAGGGCTGGATCCATCTCGGCCTCGGCACCGCCGAACGCGCCCAGATCCGGATCCGCTGGCCGGACGGCGCCTGGAGCCATCCCTATCGTGTCTTCGCCGGCAACTTCGTCATCCTCGACCGCACGCGCGACGAACCGCTCTACTGGTACCCGGAGTGAGCCGCGGGCGGCGGCCCGGCGAACGGGCGCAACCCGCACGGATCAGGGGATCAACAACGCTCGCGGCCCGGGCGGGCGGACTGTGTATCGCGCGGACCTCTACTCACCGGTTAGCAGTTGCAAGGACGCTAGATCCAAATGCCGCGGTCGTCGGGCAGAATCCGCTCAGCCTCTTCGTCTCCTTCTTGGACCTTGATCACCAGGTAGGGCAGTGAGGATACGACGTGGGTGTTGTTCCACAGCCAGAGACCGCCGCAACCGACGGCGAGCGAGAGCAGCATGCCTGACGTCGTCGCGGCCCATCGCGTCTTGGCTTCGAAACGCGCAAGTTTCTGAGCATCGCCTTCGCTTAGCCTCGGTACCTCGTAGTCGTTCGCGGCGCTGCCACCTTCAACGGCGCGCTCGAGCTGGTCGCGTTGATCGCCGACCAGGCTCACGATGTCTTGGTGCAGCTGCTCCGAGACCAGCGACCGGAATCCCAGGACGCTGGCGAAGAGGAAGCCCAAATGGACCAGCGTAGGCACCAGCGTGGTGCCGAGCATCAGCCAGAACCAGAGCCCGTCCGTCAGCGGCTGCTGCACGATATCGTCGAGGTTGAGCACCAAGGTGCTCTCCGCGCCATAGCCAATCATCACGACGTAGGCGTTCCAAAGCTCGAATGCCTTGCCGATCAGAAAAGCCGTCGCCAACAACAACAGAACCGCGAGAATCAAGTCAACAAATAGATGAACACCAATTCGGGCGACAAGACCAAATCCCTGGTTCTCGGGCCGTGCCAGCGCCTTGAGCAAGTCGGTTGCGAGCCAACGACTGATGGCCCAGGAGACGAGATCCGTGGCGGCGTTCAACAAGGGCGACGCCACCCACACCAGAACAAACACTCCGACGGTGTTGGGGTTGCCAAAGCCGAATGCAAGGGCCGCGGCTACGGCCACGGCTCCGGCTGCGGCTACCGCTGCGGTTCCGGCTCCGGCTCCG
>CAYUKE010000308.1:0-4023 GCA_964445185.1 uncultured Geminicoccaceae bacterium | reverse complement strand
CATGCTGCCGCACGTGCCGGCCCCGCTCGCCGCCGCTGCGGCGCCACGGGCGGCGGCCGCCGAGCCACGCCGGGCCGCACCAGTCGGCAGCGGTCGCCGGCAGCGCGCCACCACCGTCGTCCTGCCGCCACTCGATCTTCCTCCAGCGGCTGCCCCGCCGACACACGAGGCAACAATTGCGGCTGCCGCTGCGGAGCGGCATGCGTCGCCGACCAGCGCCGAAGCACCGCCCGCGAGCGATTTAGCCGCCGCCGCCGACAGCATGGCGCACGCGGAACCGGTCGACACCCCGGCGCGTCGCCCCGCCGTCTCACCCACCGAGGCGACCGAGGCGCCGGTGCGAACGGCGCGCCCCGCCGCTGCGGCAGCGGCCGGCTCGATGGTCGTCGCCGCGGAGGCCGACGGCCTGAGCTTCGCCTTTCCGTCCCCGGTGCCTGCCGCCGCCTGGCGCCGCGGCGACCACCTCTGGGTCGTCTTCGCCGCGCCGGACCTTACGCCGATCTACGATGGCGGCGCGCCCTCGGAGCTGGAACGCGTGCCGCACGACGGCGCGACGGTCTGGCGCCTCCGGTTGGCGCCTGAAACCGCTGTCGGCTTGCGTCGCGACGGCGCCGTCTGGCACCTCGGACCGCCAGCGCTTCGGCCACGCCCGCTGCCAGTCGCGGCCCTCGGCGAGCCGACGCTAGCCCTGGACGACGCGTGGCTGGGCAGCTCGTTGCAGATCGTGCCGAGCCTCGTCGGCGGCGACCACGTGGCGGGTCTGCATCGCGACGGTCCGTTTGTCTGGCTGCCGACGCTCCAGGGCGCGGTCCGCCAGGACCTCGCCCGTCGCCTCGCGGGCGCGGCGACATCTGTCGATCCGGGCGCGAACCTGCGAGCGCCGGAGCCCCGGCCGGAGCTTGGACCGACCGTCGGGCTGCAAGGGCCGACCCTCGCGCCGGACGCGGCCCTAGCCCGCCGCAGGAGCCTGGAGCTGTCGTTGTTCGCCGACCCGATGCCCGAGCGCCGCCTTGCCCTCGCACGTTTTCTGCTCGGTGAGGCCCAGCCGTTCGAAGCACTCGCGGTCCTCGCGGCGGCAAACGACGGCGAACCAGCGAGCGACGCCGACGCGCGCTTCAAGGGCCTTGAGGCCGTGGCCGCGACCCTAGCCGGCCGCTATGAACCGGCGGCAACGTTGCTTGACGAGCTGGACGAGGATGCCGACCAGGAGATCGCGCTCTGGCGGGCGATGCTGGCGGCTGGGCTCGAGGATTGGCAACGCTGCGGTGCCGAGTTCGCACGCTCCGGCCAGGTCTGGCGTGCCTATCCGATGCCGCTGCGTCGGCAGGTGGCGTTACGCGCGGGTGAAGCGGCGTTGCAGCTCGACGCACCCCAGGTCGCATTGGCCGTGCTCCACCAGGTCGATGCCAGCGAAACCGGGTCGGCGGTCGAGGGGCGACTGCAGGTGCTCCAGGCGCGGGCCGAGGTTCTGGCTGGCGACGAGACGACCGCCAAGCGGCGGCTCCTGCGCCTGAGCCGCGACCACGCCGACCGGGAAGTCCGGCAGTTGGCCCGCTTCCACCTGCTGCGCACGCAGCTCGATGACGGCGAAGTCGAGCTCGACGCGGCGCTCCGCCAGCTCGACGACGAGGCCGTCGGCTGGACCGGCCGCGACGGGGCCGGCGCCTTCTGGAGTGCCGTTGCCGAACTGCGAACGGCCGCGGGCGAGCCGCTCGCCGCCTTCGATGCCTGGGCGCAGGTCGCACCGCAGGCGGACACGCTCGACCAGCGGCGCGCGTTGATCGAGGACGCGGCTGCCGGCCAACCGCCCTTCACGGATGCGCTCGCCGACGCCGTGGTCCTGGTCGACCGCCATGCTGACCTCGTCGCCGCGGGCTCGACCCGCGCGACCCTGCTGCGCGATGTCGCTGCCCGTGTCGCCACGGAGAGCGACGCTCTACACGTCGCCGATGCTCTTTACGATCGGGCCCTGGCCGAGCCTGTGCCGCACGCGCTCGAGGTCGACCTGCGGCTGGCGCTTGCCCGGCTGCGCCTGGAGCGCCAACTACCGGCTGCGGCTCTGGACGCCCTGGCACCCCTGCCTTCCGCCGGGGACGAGCGCGTCGACGCCGTCGTCGTCGAGGCGCGCCGAATGCATGAAGGCCGCGCCGACACTCACCCGGCGGCGATCCTCGACGAGCCGGCGGCACTGCCGGCCCGAGCCGCAGCGAGCCCCACGCCGCCGCGCCTCGCCGCCGCTGCCAACGCGCTTGCCGAGGCGAACGCGCTGCTCGACGCCATGCCCTGAAATCCGCCGCGTCAAGCCGCGATCAGCGGCGCGCGGAACCGGTAGCTGGTGTTCGGCAGCACCACTTGCGCCGCCACGCGACGCGCCACATCGACGAAAATCGGGGCGCGCAGATTGACCTGCGCGGACTGCCTCGCGCCGCGCGGCGGCAAGGTGACGATGCAGAGGACGAGGAGGTCGGCGGCCGCGATGCCGAGCGCCGTCCGCGCGGCGTCCACGTCGTCGGCGTCAAGGCCGGCGGGCAACGTGTCGGCAGCGATGACGATCAGATCGACTGGGTCGTCGCCGAGCCCATGCAGGAGTTGAAACGGCCCCGGATGCTGCGGCAGCCGGGCCAGAAGAAAGCGGTCGATCGCCCCGAAACCCGGCAGGCCACGCGGAACGTGCAGCTCGCACGCAGGCCCGCGCTCGACCGGTCCGAAGGGGGTCTCGACGGTGGAGGCTTCGGTCGTTGCATCGGCCGTCATGTCGTCGCTCCTCTTCAACGCAGGTAGTCGGTCAGGTTGAGCCGGCTCAACTGGGCCGTCACGGCGAAGCTCCCTTCGAGCGACACCTGATCCTGCGAGATCCGCGCCATCGTCGTCGGCACGTCCGTGTCGATCAGCTGGCTCACCTGCTCCTCCAGGTACAGCAACGTGCCTTCCTGGGAGTCGCGGATCCCGTCGATGCGGGCGGCAGCGGCGCCAAGTTCGCCACGGCGCGCGATCACCCCCGCCAGCGCCTCTTCGGCCAGCGTCGCCGCCTGCAGCAGCACCGTCTCGTCGGTCGGTGCATGACCCTCAGCGGCGAGCTCGAGCGCCGCGAACAGCTTCGCGAACGGCTCCTCGTCGGCGAGGACGCCGTACTCCGATTGCAGACTGACGTCGATCCGCGCTTGCAGCGGGATGTGATCGCCCTGGTAGTAGCTCGTGTCGGTGGGGTCGCTGGTGATCGCCGAGGCTTGCACCGGCGGCGTGTCGGTTCGCGAGCCCCCGAAGACGTAGCGACCGTCGACCTGGAGGTTGAGGCGGCCGACCAGCCGGTCGCGCATGCCGGCGGCCTCCAAATCGAGCGGGATACTGTCGCCCGTGGTCGGATTGCGCCGGGCAACAAGCAGCGTCTGCAGCTCGGAGGCGACATCCTTGATGTCGGAGAGCGCGCCGTCCATCAGGTTGATGCGATTGACGAGGAGCTCGTTCTGATCGGCGAAGGTGCGGGTCTCGGCAACCGCCGCCTGTGCGCGGATCAGGACGCTCGAGCGCTCCGCGAGGTCCGTGTAGCGGTGCACGGACTTGCCGCTCGCGATGTGCAGGTTGTCGCGGCGCATCCGGCTCTGCACCGACAGCATGTTCGCTGTCGTTCGCTCGAATTGGGCAAGGTCGCCGGTACGGAGCGTCATCTCGGTTTCTCCTAGCCGACCGCCTGCAGCAGCTCGGCGAGCATCTCGTCGGCGGCGGAAAGCAACCGCGCCGAGGTCGCGTAGGCCTGCTGCAACTCGATCAAGTGCGCCATCTCCTCGTCGAGATTGACGCCGCTGATACCTGCCTTCTGGAAGGCGAGCTCCTCGGCGAGCACGGTGTCGGGCTGCGCCGTCCGCTCGGCCGCCGTCGCCTGCAGCGCCTGGATGTTGACGAGGTCGGTGAGGTACTCGCGCGCCGAAACGTCGGCCGGGCCTAGGGCACCGCGGGCAACGGTCGTGTAGGACGTGGTCAGCGCGGCGGCGAGCCCCATGTAGCCCCGGTTGTCGCCGACCCCGC
>CAYUKE010000307.1:0-4027 GCA_964445185.1 uncultured Geminicoccaceae bacterium | reverse complement strand
GGCGGACCGCTACCGGGGCGGCGACGCCTGCGAGCTGCACCTCGACGACATCGCCGCTGACGACTGAGCTGCTGCGCCGCGTCGCTTGCGCAGACGCCACTCGAAAGGCTACATCGGCCGCCGTGGGGCCCCGTCGTCTAGCGGTTAGGACGCCGGCCTTTCAAGCCGGAGGTCGCGGGTTCGAATCCCGTCGGGGCTACCACCGTGCCCGATCAGCGCAGGCTCTTCTCGACCTGATCGCCGATGAAGCCGCCCGCGGCGCCGGCTGCGGCACCGACGGCGAGGCCGCCCATGAGCGTGCCACTGCCGAGGGCGCCGACCACCGCGCCGGTGCCGGCGCCGACGGCCGTCGTGGTCAGCACGCGCTCACCCGTCTGCTGGTCGACCTGGCACCCAGCGATCATCAAGGACGCCGCAACGAGGCCCAGGGCCGTCGTCCGACCGCGTATCACGTTTGTCATCAGGATCCCTCTCCGTTGCAGGGGTAAGCCGTGGCCCAGGCGCGGAACAAGCCGTCGACCGCCGTCTCGTCGCCCCTCGCGGCGTTGGCCGTGGCCCAATCCGTGAACGCGGCGACCGCCTCGTCAGCGGTGACCGCGTCGGTTGGACAGACGAACGGCTCGACCGCAGCTTCCTCCGTCGCGAGGAGCGCTTCGTAGAACTGCCACGCTCCGCTCATGAACCCGTAGCAGAACGTCAGATCCTCCGCCGCGCAGGAGCGCGCTAGCTCCGCCGTCGTTTGCGGCCCAACGTCCTGTTGCGCCGCTACGATGCCCGGTGCGAAGAGCATCAACACCGCTGTGGTCGTTCCGACCAACGCATTCCGCAACTCGTGCCTCCTCTGATCGTCGTCCGGTCCTTGGCACCGTCGGCGCAAGCCGCCTGCGCCGCTCTGAGCACGTCCGCTCCTTAGCGCAGCGACCGCCCGAGCAGAAGGCAAAAGGCCCGCGCGGCGCTCGCGGCTAGGGCTCGTCGTCCGCGGTATTGCTGCAGGCGGCGCAGAGCCCGCGAACCTCGATTGCCAGGCTCTCGGCACGAAAGCCGACCTCGCGCGCGTGCGCTACGACATGATCCTCCAGTGCCGCGCACGGGACCTCGATGACCCGACCACAATCCCGGCAGAGATAAAGAACCGCGCTGTGCGGTGCTTCCGCGGCGCAGCAAATGACGAAGGCGTTGCGACTGTGCACGCGGTGGACGAACCCCTGCGCCATGAGGAAGTCCAAAGCACGGTAGACGGTCGGCGGCGCGACGCGCCCGCGCTCCTGCGCGAGGTGGCTCAGGATATCGTAGGCACCGAGCGGCTGCGAGGCGGCGGCGATCGCCTCCAGGACGCGTCGCCGCAGCGGCGTGAAGCGCTGGCCGCGCGCACTGCAGAGCCGTTCGGCATGGGCGATCAGCGCTGCCGTGCTGCGCCGCGAAGGCGGCACCGGGGAATGAGCAACGGTCATGATGAGGGCATAGCCGGCTCGGATCGCCGCGGCCACCGCTTGGTGGCCGTGGTGGCTCTTGACGGCGCCGGGCGTGTCACCTCAACTCGCGCTTCGGTTGTTCGGGGCGCTGTCCTATGTTGAAGGTCGTATTGTTCGCCACGCTGCTCGTTCTTGCCGGGGTCGCGTGGTCGGCGGAGCCACCGGCGAAGGAGCTCTTCGGCGGGATGTTGGAGCCGGGCGGCGCCGAGGCGGCGGCCATCGGCAGCTACGCGCGGGGTTGCCTCGCTGGTGCGGTCCCGCTCGCAAAGAATGGCGTCGGCTGGCAGGCGATGCGCCTTTCCCGCAATCGGCACTGGGGGCACCCGGCGCTGGTCGCGTTCGTCGAGACGCTTGCCGATGAGCTGCGCGTGTACGGCCACAGTGGGCTCCTCGTCGGCGACATGGCGCAGCCGCGGGGCGGGCCGATGCTAACCGGGCACGCTTCGCACCAGATCGGGCTCGACGTCGACATCTGGTTCAAGCCGATGCCGCCGAAGCGCCTGGACGCGGCCGCACGCGAGACGTTGTCGGCGGCATCACTGCTTCGCGCGGGGACGCGCGAGCTGGACGAAGAGCGGTTCCGAGCGTTCGACGTAACTCGCGTCGTGCGGACCGCAGCAACCGCGTCGGAGGTCGCCCGCATCTTCGTCCATCCGACCATCAAGCGCGGCCTCTGCCAGACCGCCGACGGAGATCGTGGCTGGTTACGCAAGGTGCGCCCTTGGTGGGGCCACCACTATCACTTCCACGTCCGGCTAGCTTGTCCGGCCGGTGCGGCGAGCTGTGTCGACCAGACGCCGCCACCCCCGGGCGACGGCTGCGGCGCGGAATTGGACTGGTGGTTCACCGACGAGCCCTGGCGCCCGTCGACCAGCGCGCCCAGCCCACCCCTCAGGCTCGCCGACCTGCCCAGCCGTTGCGTCCGCCTGGTCGAAGGGCCCTAGCCGTCGCCGATGCGAGGCGTCTTGCCGCTGGCCAGCAGGACGACCACGACCATCAAGACGACGGTCAGGGCGAGGCCGAGCAGGACGAAGACATTGATGCCGGCGAACATCGACGCGACCACCAGCGCCAGGGCGACGACGAGCCCGAGCTCCACTTTGGTAACCGTCAGCTTCTCGCCGTTGAAGGGCTCGTCGGCCATTGGGTCCACTTTCCTTTGTGCGCCGGCAGCAGCTTAGCCCGGCGCCGCTACCCGACCAGCTGGCCTAAAGACGACGGCGGCGCGACACCGGGCGCCGGCGACTATGCCGGGCTGCTGACAGCGCTGGGTCGCTTGCGTAGGTGCATCGGGCTGGTCGGGCGCTGGGCCTTGGGCGATGGGGGCCGGCTCTGCTATAGCCTCGTGAGCACGAAGTCAGCGCAAGGTCGAGCATGGCAGGCCATAGCCAGTTCAAGAACATCATGCACCGCAAGGGGCGTCAGGACGCCCGCCGGGCCAAGGTTTTCACACGACTGTTGCGCGAGGTGCAGGTCGCAGCGCGGCACGGACTGCCTGATCCGGCCGCCAACCCGCGCCTGCGCATGGCCGTCCAGGCGGCGCGCGCCGAGAACGTGCCCAAGGACAAGATCGAGAATGCGATCTCCAAGGGCAGTGGCGGCGGTGGCGAAGACCTCGAGGAGATCCGCTACGAAGGCTACGGCCCGGCCGGCGTCGCCGTCATTGTTGAGGCGTTGACCGACAACCGGAACCGAACGGCGTCCGACATTCGCGCCACCTTTGCTAAGCTCGGCGGCTCTTTGGGCGAGACCAACTCGGTGAGCTTCCAGTTCGACCGGATCGGCGAGATCCGCTATTCGCCCGCGATAGGCGACCCGGAGAAGATCTTGGAGGCGGCGATCGAGGCCGGCGCGCAGGATTGCGAAAGCACAGACGACGGCCACGAGATCCTCTGTCCCGCCGACGATCTCAATAGCGTCCGCGAGGCGCTCGAGGCGACGCTCGGGCCTCCGGAGCACGCCATCCTCGCTTGGCGTCCGCAGGCGACGGTGCCGGTCGCCGGTGACACGGCACAGACCGTCGTGCGTCTGCTGGAAACCCTCGACGACAACGACGACGTCCAGCGGGTGGTCGCTAACGCCGAGTTCCCCGACGAGCTGCTCGAGCGGCTCGCCTCTTGAGGTGCTGATGGCGGGTCTCGACGCCCCCGAGCTGCCGAGGGCGCCGGCGGCCGAGCGCAACATCGCGCCCCTGACGCAGGCGATCGAGGCGCGGCTGCCGAAAGCGGGGTCTGCGCTGGAGATCGCGAGCGGAACCGGTCAACACGCGGCGCATTGGGCGACGAGCTTCCCGGCGATCGATTGGCAGCCATCGGACGGCGATCCCGCAGCACTCGCGGGTATCGCGGCCTGGCGGCTCGCCGCGGCCGCACCGAACCTGCGGGCGCCACTTAGGCTCGACGTTCGTGACGACGATTGGTGGTCGGCCGCGCCGGGGCCGTGGTCCGTGCTCATCGCCGTCAACCTGCTCCACATCGCGCCGTGGCGTGTCACCGTCGGCCTCCTGACCGGTGCCGCCAACCTCCTCACGCCCGACGGTAAGCCGTTCTTCGGCG
>CAYUKE010000306.1:0-4069 GCA_964445185.1 uncultured Geminicoccaceae bacterium | reverse complement strand
CGGCAGCTTGCGGCGCCGGTCGATGCGCACATAGACGAGATCCTTGGCGTCGAACTCGAAATCCAGCCAGGAGCCGCGATAGGGAATGATCCGCGCGGCGAACAGGAACTTACCGGAGCTGTGTGTCTTGCCGCGGTCGTGATCGAAGAAGACTCCGGGGCTCCGATGCATCTGCGAGACGATGACGCGCTCGGTGCCGTTCACGATGAAGGTACCGTTGTCGGTCATCAGCGGCAGGTCGCCCATGTAAACGTCCTGCTCTTTGATGTCGCGAACGCTACGCGAGCCCGTTTCCTCGTCGATGTCCCAGACGATGAGCCGTAGAGTCACGCGGAGCGCGGCGGCATATGTCAGACCCCGCTGCTGGCACTCCTCGACATCGTACTTGGGCTCCTCCAGCTCGTACTGGACAAAATCCAGCGACGCCCGATCGGCGAAGTCCTTGATCGGAAAAACCGACTTGAACGCCTCCTGGAGGCCGTGCAGGCCGCGCTCCGGCGCCGTCACGAGCATCTGCAGGAACTGTTCGTAGGACTGCCGCTGCACCTCGATGAGGTTCGGCATCGTGGTGACCTCGGGAATGTGCCCGAAGGTCATGCGGATTCGCTTGCGAGCCGTGAGCGACGTCGGCATGAGCGACTTGGTCCCCTATGACAGCTTCAACGGAGGCCCCTGGCAGCCAGGGACCCGGGCGCAGGAAAGCGCGTGGCCAACGCCAAATGGGCCGGTACGTGGCACGTTACCGCGCACGCCCGACCCTTTCGGAGGGGCCTGTCGCCTCGATCGTTAGGCGCGGCGACCGCCCGAGCGTCGATCACACCGGGGATTACTTCACCTCCACGGTGGCCCCGGCTTCCTCCAACTGCGCCTTGATCTTGTCGGCCTCGTCCTTGTTGACGCCCTCCTTCACAGGCTTGGGCGCACCCTCGACGAGATCCTTCGCCTCCTTGAGGCCCAGCCCGGTGATCGCCCGGACCTCCTTGATGACGTTGATCTTCTTCTCACCGATCGTAGCGAGGACAACGTCAAACTCGGTCTTCTCTTCGGCAGGCGCGGCGTCCGCAGCCGCACCCGGAGCGGCACCGGGCATAGCCGCCACGGCAACCGGCGCGGCAGCCGCCGCGCTGACGCCCCACTTGTCCTCGAGCATCTTGGTGAGCTCGGAAACCTCGAGCACCGTCAAGCTCGAAAGATCTTGAGCGATTTGCTCCAGATTGGCCATCGGAAGTGAACTCCTGTCTCGCTGGGTGGCGACCCGGTCCCGGCCGGCCGCCGTATCGTTTCAACCTAACCTTGCTGAGCTTTCGCCTGCAGGACGCCGACAAACGTTTGATTGGGTGCCGCCAGCAGCCGCACGAGCTGGCTGTGCGGCGCCTCCAACAGCCCGACGAGCTTGGATGCCGGTTGGAGCATCACGCCGAGCAACTTGGACCGCAGCTCCTCGATTGACGGCATGTCGGCGAGCGCCTTGACCGCCGCGGCGTCGAGGAGCGTACCGCCCAGTCCCGCGCCGACGATCTTGAGCTTTTCGTTCTTCTTGGCGAAATCGGTGAGGATCTTCGGCGCCACCGTCGGGTCGGCGCTCAGCCCGACCGCTGTCGGACCGGTAAAGAGATCGCTCGCCGCGGCAAACGGCGTTTCGTCCAGAGCCAGCCTTACGAGGCGGTTCTTCGCCACCTTGAAGCTCGCGCCAGCGGCCCGCATGTCGCGTCGGAGCCCGGTCACCTCGGCGACGTTGAGACCCTGATAGTGGGCGACCACCATGACCCCCGACGACTCGAAGGCCTCGCGCAGCGACGCCACCACCGCCGATTTCTCAGCTCTAAGCACGCAGGCCTCCGTTGACGCGGCTACTCCGCGCCAGCATCCAAAAAGCCGACGAACAAATGCCCGCAGGACGAGCCGATCGCCTTCCGACCAGACCCACCGTGCGGGAGAGCATCCGTTCGTAGAAACGTTGGAGAGCGGAACATAGACATCATCCTACCGCACGCAAGCCCTTTTCGCGCGGTCAGCCTCCCAATGAGCCGAGGTCGAGGCGCAGGCCCGGACCCATCGTCGAGCTGAGATGCGCCCGCAGCATGTAGGTCCCCTTGGCGCCCGACGGTTTGGCGCGATTGATCGCGTTGATGAGCGCCTTGACGTTGTCGCCGATCTGCTCGGGCGTGAAGCCGACCCGGCCGACACCGGCGTGGACGATGCCGGCCTTCTCGACACGAAACTGCACCTGGCCTGCCTTCGCCGCCTGCACGGCCTCGGCCACATTCGGCGTGACCGTGCCGAGCTTCGGGTTCGGCATGAGCCCCCGCGGCCCCAAGACACGACCGAGCCGACCCACGACCGGCATCATGTCGGGCGTGGCGATGCAGCGGTCGAAATCGAACTTGCCGCCCTGAATGCTCTCCGCCAGATCCTCGGCACCGACCACATCGGCGCCCGCGGCCTTAGCCTGATCGGCCTTGTCGCCGCGCGCGAACACGGCGACCCGCACCGACTTGCCGGTGCCGTGCGGCAGGTCGACGGTGCCGCGCACCATCTGATCCGCGTGCCTGGGATCGACACCGAGGTTCAGCGCCACCTCGACCGTCTCGTCGAACTTGGCGCCGGCGACGTCCTTCAGGAGCGTCACGGCCTCGTCGAGCGGATAGGTCTTGTTGCGGTCGATCCGCTCCAACGCCGCGCGCAGGCGCTTGCCCTTCTTCGCCATGGCTCTACTCCACCACCTCGAGGCCCATCGACCGGGCCGAGCCGATCACCATCTGCACCGCACCGTCGACGTCGTTGGCGTTGAGATCGGGCATCTTTGCTTCCGCAATCTCGCGGCACTGCGCCATGGTCACGCTGCCGGCAACCGCAAGGCCCGGCGTCTGACTGCCCTTGTCCAACGACGCCGCCTTCTTGAGGAAGTAGGTCATCGGCGGCGTCTTGGTGATGAAGCTGAACGTGCGGTCGGCGTAGGCCGTGATCACCGTCGGGATCGGCATGCCGGGCTCTTTGTCCTGCGTCGCGGCGTTGAACGCCTTGCAGAACTCCATGATGTTGAGCCCCCGCTGCCCGAGCGCGGGCCCGATCGGCGGTGAGGGATTGGCCTTGCCCGCCGGCACCTGCAACTTGATGTAGCCGGCGATCTTCTTCGCCATCGGCTTACCTCCGATGTGGCGGTACGAATGCCGCGCCACTGCTCAGGGGCTGCGACTCCCGCCGGGTGAATGGTCGAGCGCTACTGCTTTTCGACCTGGGAGTACTCGAGTTCGACCGGGGTCGCCCGGCCGAAGATCGAAACGGATACCTTGAGACGCCCCTTGGCTTCGTCGACCTCCTCGACCACGCCGGCGAACGAGCTGAACGGACCATCCGTGACCGTCACCTGCTCGCCGGTGACGAAGGTGATCGACGGACGCGGCGCTTCGACCCCGGCCTCGACCTGCTGGAGGATCCGGGTCGCCTCCTCCTCGGAGATCGCCAAGGGCTTGCCGCCGGCGCCGAGGAAGTCCGAGACCTTCGCCGTCTGCTTGACCAGATGGTAGGTCTCGTCGTTCATGATCATCTTCACGAGCACGTAGCCCGGAAAGAACTTCTGCTCCGCGGACACCTTCTTACCGCGGCGGATCTCGATGACCTCTTGGGTCGGCACCAGCACCTCGTCGAACAGGCCCAACAAGCCCTTGCGCTCGGCCTGTTCCCTGATCGACTGCGCGACCTTCTTCTCGAAGCCCGAGTAGGCGTGGACGATGTACCACTTGGTGTCGATCGTTTCGCTCATCAGCCGCCGATCCCCAGGATCAACCGCACCAGCCAAGCCAGGAGCTGATCCACAAGGAAAAAGAACAACGCTGCGAGGGACGCCATGACGAACACGCTGATCGTCGTGATCGTCAGCTCGCGTCGCGACGGCCAAGTGACCTTCGCCAGCTCCTGGCGCACTTCGCGCACGAACTGAGCGGGAGACGTCTTCGCCATCTTAAGTCTGGCTCCAGGGCAACGGTTCGCATGTGGTCCAGTGCGGACGCCCGGCTGGCAGGAGCAGAGGGACTCGAACCCCCAACCCCCGGTTTTGGAGACCGGTGCT
>CAYUKE010000305.1:0-4070 GCA_964445185.1 uncultured Geminicoccaceae bacterium | reverse complement strand
GACACGCTCGACCTCACGCCGGTGACCGGCGCGCAGCGGTCCGACTTCACCTTCTCGGGCACCGACCTCTTCGAAAACAGGGCCTTGGTCGTCACCCGCAACGGGGCCGAGAAGCACAACACCACCTTCACCGATTACGAGATCATCAAGAGCGGTGGCGGCAAGGACCTCTTCACCTCGGGCTACGCGGAGACCGGGCTGAAGACGGTCGATATGGGCATCGGCAGCGACGTCTTCTCGTGGCTCACCTTCAATGGCGACGAGCTCGACATCGATGCCGGCACCGGCAATGACACGGTCGAGATCGGCGGCTCGATCGGCTCCAACAGCACCGGGTTGATCGACGGCACCGTCGATGGCGGCTCCGGCACCGACACGCTCGCGATGCGGTTCACGATGGATCGCGGCACCGGCTTCGAGGTGATCTTCGACGGCAACAATTCGGGCACGGTCACCTATCGCGGCGAGAGCGGTCCGGTGACGGCGTTCGAAAACTTCGAGAAGTTCACCTTCAGCAGCTTCCGGAGCGACACGACGAACGACGACCTGATCGATGCCAGCGCGTCGAACGCCAACCTCACGATCGCGGCGAGCGACGGCGACGACACCATCATCGTGGGCGGCGGCAAGGACAACCTCACCGGCGGCAACGGAAACGACAACTTCGTGTTCGCTGGTGACTGGTTCGCCAAAGATACGATCACCGACTTCAATGTCGATGAGGACACGATCTCTCTGAAGGGCGGTGTGGATTCGGTGAACGGTGTGAAAGAGAGCAAAGGCAACACGCAAATCAACACCGATCACGGCTACATCACGCTCCTCGATGTTGTTGGCCTCACGGTCGACGACATCGAATTCATGACGATCGAAGATGTTCTGAGCTAAAGACAGCGAAAAATGCCGAGACGGCGGGTAAGATCCGCCGTCTCTCATAACCCCTGTTCGGCCCATCCGCTGCGGTGCACGCGATGGTCGGAGCAAGCGACATGCCGCCAGAAGGAGCATCGGTTCGCCACCGGCACTCATTCGGCTCGATCAGTGCGACGGCAGAAACTGCCGGGCACTGTTGTACGCACCGCCATCCTTCGTCATCTGCCGGCGACGCGCATTTTGTTGTGCAGGAGGACGGACGGTCCTCCGCCGCTGGGCCGAAATCGTGACCCCCTCGAGGTAACAGACCGCCCGAAGGTCTTCGGGCGGTCTGAGCGGTCCTTAGAAGAGGATGCTGGAGCCGTCCTCGAGATCCGCAACGGACACGCCGTCAAGGCGGACCACGGTGGTTGCAGGCGCGCCACCCGCAGCATCCGCATCGATCCGCACGAGAGCCAGGCCGTCGAAGCTGTCGAACGTCACGAAGCCGTCGGCGACCGGATCGTCGCTGTCGATGCCGAGGCCGCCGAGAATGCCGGAGAGATCGAGCATATCCTCGCCGACCGTGAAGTCGGTGATGAAGTCCACACCGTCGAGCGCCTCGAAGATGAAGACGTCCATGCCCTCGCCACCGGTGAGCACATCGCTGCCGCCGCGGCCGATCATGAAGTCGGCGCCCGCCGAGCCGAGAAGTTGATCGCCGCCATCGGTGCCCACGACAAGCGCGACATCTTCCTGCGTCGCCGGTGTGCCATCCTCGTTGAAGGTGATCATCTGCACGTCGTCATAGATGCGGCGGTCGGTATTGCCGATCAGCTCGCCATCCGCATCGAGATTGGGGAAGCTGTAGACCATCTGCAGGGTCATCGTCGGGACGTCGCCGACCTGGTAGAGGTTGACCTCGAGATGGCCGTAGTGCTTTCCGCCGTCGACGAGGGCGATGTAGGTCTCGCCGTTCTCGTCGGTGACTGCCTGCCAGTTCTCGCCGCTGTCGCTCTGGGCCGCCCACTGCGAGAACGGGTTCTGCCCAGGGTTCGCCGTGATCGTGTCGGGCGAGTTGAAGCCGCGCATGCCGTCGCCGCCGATGCCGACATCGTAGTAGTTGACGCCGAGGCCGTCATTGTCCGGGTTCACATAAGAGCGCTCGGCGATCTCGCTGTGGCCCGAGAGAACCGCGGTGACACCGAACTCGTCGAAGAGCGGGGTGAACTGGCGCAGCGGGGTGCCCGCTTGGCCCGTGATGCCGCCATCGATGCCGTCGAGCCCGCTGTTGGGGATGCCGTGGGTGCCCGAGGTGTAGGACGCGTGGTGGTATTGCACGAAGACGATCTGGCCGTTGGCACGGGCGTCGGCGAGCTGTTCTTCGAGCCAGGCGGCCTGGATTGAGCCCTCGTTGAAGTCCGACAGATCGGTGCCGTCCGTGAATTCGTTGTCGTTGTTGGCGCGGTACTCGGCGGCGTCGATGTTGGTGTTGGTGTCGGAGTTCGGGGCGTTGCGGTCGCCGCGCTCATCCCCGGCCACGTCCGGCTCGCCGTTCGACGAGTCGAGCGTGATGAAGGTGATCGGCCCGTAGTCCAACCGGTAGTAGTTGTCCTGGTGGCTGTCGGTGCCGTTCGACGGCATGTCGAAATAGGTTTTGTACTTGCTGCGCCCGAAAGCGACCGAGTTGAAGTCCTCGCTGATACCGTAACCGCCATTGATGGCGCTGAAGTTCTCCCAGTTGCCGAGGGCGGGGAGCAGCGGGGTCTCGGTCAGCAGATCGTCGAACTCACCCGCGTTGTGGCGGAAGAACTCGTCCCAGGCGAACTGATAGCCGCCGCCCTGGATGAGATCACCCGGCATCACCACCAGGTCCGGGTTGCGCTCGTCGATGATGCGGACGTTCTGAGCATAGCCGTCGGTCTGGTTCAGCAGATAGAGGTCGCGGCCGCTGCTGTCGGTCGGCAGGTTGTCCGGTCGGCCGAGGCTGTCTTCGGCCTGAACGCCCGGGGTCCAGTCGCGGATCTGCGTCGCGCCGCGCGGCTCGGTCTCGCTGTCGGCGAGCGCCACGAAGCGGATCTGCTGCCAGTCGTCGCCGGGGCTGGTCGTGAGCTGCGCGCTGAACTCGGCCTCGTTTTGCGTCACCGAGTAGTCATAGGTCGTCCCCGCCTCAAGGCCGGTGAGCATTACGCTGTGCTTGTAGTTCGTATTCGCGAGGATCGGGTAGTCATTCTCGATCGCATCTTCGAGGGCAGGCTCGCGATACTCCAGCAGCGACTGGTACTCGGGGGTCGAGGTGAAGACCAGCGGCTCAGCGAGGCCGCCGCCCGAGACGACCAGCTCGCCAGGCGCCTCGTTTTCGGTGAACCAAGTGACGAGCATGCCGTCTTCGGTGGGTTGCTGGAGGTAAGGCAGAACCCGGAATTCGTCCAAGGGCAGAGCGATCCGGTCATCGGCGTTGACGATAACGCCGCCGCCGAGAACAGCCTCGGTCGCCTCGCCGACAGCGTCGCTCGTTGCGATTTCCAGGAACACGTCGCTGCGGGAGGCAGACCCGTCCGCCAGCGCTGCGACGAATGCGTCGAGCTCGGCTTCCTCGAACAGGTCGGTCGCATTGGCATTGGCGACCAGCGCATCGACGAACGCCTCATCGGAGAGATCTTCGCCGTTCTTGTCGGAGAACTCGCTGGAGCCCACCAGGACGTCGGCCAAATCGCTTGCGGTGATGATGCTGGTGTCCAGGAGGTTGGCCCAGAACGTGGCACCGCCCACATCCGCGAGACGCCCGAAGGCCGTGTAATACATCTGGCCGACAGTCAGCGCGGACACGCTATCGTCGGCGCGCCAAACCGCATCGTCGAAGGTCAGGCTCTCGGCGCCGAAGACCAGCGTGGCGCCGGCATCGCCGAGAAGCGACACCCCGCCGCCGAGGCCGCTCACGGCCACATCCGCCGCGCTGCCGGTGATGGTGACGTCGCTGGCCGAGACCACGGCGTCCTCGCCGATGACGGCGGTGGCGGTCTCGGCGATCTCGCGGTCGTCGAAGACATCGCCCGCGCGGAAATCGAGGTTCTGGATGCGGGCGTCGAGGCGCGGCGTGGTGTCCACGAGATCGACGGTCGGGTCGCCCTCTTCGTTGCCGAACTCGGCCAGCAGATACTCTGCGAGCGCGTCCTGTTCGGAGCCGGTCGCCGCGAAGGTCGCACCGCCGTCGAAGA
>CAYUKE010000304.1:0-4077 GCA_964445185.1 uncultured Geminicoccaceae bacterium | reverse complement strand
GGAGCAGGCTGCCGTCGAGGTCGACGCACAGCGGCGGACGCATCGCCGCCGCATCGCGGCTCGATTCGTCGTGACGCTCGCAAAGCGGCACGGCGCTGCTCATCGCCGACACCTCCATTTAGCCCAAACGAGAAAAAACAAAGAAAACTTTAAACCACGCGGCTATTCACCATCCGGACAGCCTAGAACTACCGCAATACAAACCGCGCCGTCTTCATGCCTGATTCCTGTGCGCTGCGCAATTCAACGGGCGCGAGCTTCGGCGTACGTGAGTGGGAGACAGTCGCCTCGAGCCGGTGCCGAACAGAGCGGCTCTCAGAGGCCGACATGTGGTTGCAGATGCGGATATGCCCGCGCCAAGAAATCGGCGAGCCTTGCTTCCGCCTGACTTGCAGCCTCGCCGGCGCGGACCGGCGTCAGGAGCCGGACAAGCGCACCATCCGAACGCTGGAGGCGGATAGAGTCGTAGAGGTTGTAGACCTTCGTGAGGGTGTCGTTGGTGAACTGCTTGCCGCGCATGTCTAGCCAATAGTACATGACCATCTGCTCATGCCCGTTGGCGATGACGGCCCGGTTCAGCTCAAAGCCCGGGCTCACGGTCGGATCTACGGGCGCGTCGATCTTGCCGAACTCGACATACTCCCAACCGGCGCCCGGTAGGCACTCCTTCGGCGAGTGGATTGCCGCTTCTTGCACTTGATTGGCGTAGTAGGCGACCCAAACATTGACCGGCGCACCGCCCGGACGCTCGTAATCGACAAGGAGGTAGTCGGACGCCTTCAGCACGCGCTCCGTCACCGGATCGAGCAGCCGCGGAACGCCGGCCTCCCATGCTCCGAGGTTGGTTGGGAAGCTCGCGAGTCCCGGTCGCGCCGGAGTCAGCTGTTCGCGGTCGCGCCAATCGTTGAGCCCGATGAGGGTGGCCGCGAGAAGGCCGACGATCATCAACAGGGGAACCGGGGGATGGCTCGGTGCCGAGGTCGCCGGAACGGGTGGCGCACCATTGATCCGATCAAAGTCGAGCACATCCAGCGGCCCCAGCGGTCCACCGTAGAGGCGGCACAGGAGCCACATCTCGCCGAACAGGATGGCGAGCGCGATCAGGAACACGACCCACCCCTCGAAGAGGTGCATGAAGCCCTCGGCGAGGTGGATGTTCCCGGTCTGCACAATCAGGCCGGTGACCGCGATGCGGGCGCTGTTCAAGACGACTGTCAGCGGCACCGACGACGCGAGCACAAGGGCGCGCATCCACAACGGCGCCCGCATCAACCAGGCGCAGAGAAAGCCGAACGCGATCAGCGGGAACAGGTAGCGCAGCCCACTGCACGCCTCGGCCACCTGAAGCTTGTAGACACCGAGATCGATGATGTTGCCGCCGACGAAGACCGGCACCCCCATCATCTGCAGCATCCAGCCGCCGAGCATCGAGGAGATCAGCTGGAGTTGCGTGGAGAACATGACGTAGAGCAGGCCGGGCAACGGGATGGCGGTCGCCAGGAAGAGGATCGGCACGACGATCCGCCGCGACGCGCGCGCGCCCAATGCGGCATAGCCGATCCCCAGCAGAAGAAGGATCAGGGAGATCGTCGGCAGGCGGAAGATCGACGCCAGCACGCCGGCGACCAGAATGGCAAGCGCGACCAGGGCAAGCGCTACGCCCCACCAGCTCCCGTTGCTCCGCTCGGCGAGGAGGGCATGTCGGCGGTTCCACAAGAAGAACACGGTGATGAGCGGGATCAGGAACCCATGGCTGTACTCGGGCTCCACGAAGTGGTGCCCCAGCACCTTGAAGGTTCGCGCGTATGCGATCCACAGCAGGCCCAAGAGCACGAGGCCGACGGCGATCCATGACCAGAGCGCAGGCCGTAGACGGAAGGTCTCGCGACGAATGCTGGGCGCGGTTGCGTTCATGGTGGCCTCGCTTATCGCGCCGCGACCGCGGCTGCCGGGGAAAGCTGATCGGTTGCGTCCAGCGGCGGCGCGAGGCCGTCACTGGTGCCAGGCATTGCGGTCAATGCGCGAAGGACGGCTTCGTGGTCTTGGTAGCCGTCCATGAAGTGCGTCACCGGCTGAGCCGCCAGGTGCCGCCGCTTGTCGGCCAGAGCAGTCGCGTCGAGACCGTCGATGAGTTTGGTGAGCGCCGCGACCCCGCCGTCGTCGTCGATAGCCGCGTCGAGCAGCCATCCACCGCCGACCCGCTCGACCCATCGGCCGGTTTCGGTGCCAACGAGCGCGATCGCCGGCACGGCGAACAAGCCACCCTCGTAGATACGGTTCGGCAGGAGCCAAAGGCCGTTGAGGGGTTCGTGCTCGTCGAACACGACGCACCAATTCAGGGAGAGGCGACGATAGACGTCAGGCAAGTCGTCCGGATAGGCGAAACGGCCGTGCCAGGTGACTCGGTCGCCCTGCGCGAGAAGACTGGCGAAAGCGTCCGCCGCCGTCGTCTCGGCGTAGCCGAACACGTGCACCTCGACCCGGCGCCGAGTGCGCTGCAGCAGCCCCTCGAGCAGCCGCAGGCTGCGCGCGCAGCGCAGGCGACCGACGAGGCCGATCGCGAGCGGCGCCTGTGCCCCAGGGCCTGCGCGGGCAACGGCGAGGCGGTCCGGCGAGAACGTGTCCAGCGGCGCGCAAACCTTGTTCTCGAGGAGAAAAACCGGGCCCCGATATGGCGTGTAGTGCCTGAAGTACGCATGGACGAACGCCGGTGAGCTGACGACGACGAGGTCCGCCCGGGCGAGCACGCGCCGCTCAAGCCAACGGAATACGCGCCCGACATGCCCCTGGCGGGTCAGCATCGGGTGGATGTCGAGAACCTCGTACGCCAGCCGCTGCCGCTTGCCGGCGACAGCCAACATCAGCAGCGCCAGATCGAGGTTGCGCGCCCAAAGCAGCCGGGCGGCGGCGATCGTCCGACGCCGAGCGATGAGGCGCGCGAGTGCGCGAGCGAGCGCTCGGAGGCGCCCCAGGCCGACGCCGTAGGCCATGGGCCCAAGATCGACGTGCGGCCAACGCGGCTTGCGCTCGACGGTCCCGGCCCTGCGGTCGAAGGCGAAGCTGTTGATGGACACGCCTATCGCTGCAAACACCTCACAGCGGCGAAAGGTTGCCGCGTCGCCCATGTCCGGACCGACATAGACCAGTGACAAACCCGGCTCCATGCTTTCGCTTTTGGCCACGGCCGCGTTCACGAAGTTGTTCATCCATATCCCGCCGCAGCGCCGCGCCAACACCCCGAGCATCGCCTCTTATCGTGCTAAATCATCGAATAGACTAGCAGCAGTTTGGAGCGATCGGAGATACCCGAGTATCCTCGACGAGGATGGCACCAGCGAAGGGCATGGGACGGCCAGACCGAACGTCACGTTGTTTTGAATGCGTCCGGGAAAGCGCGCGGCCGGGGCAGTTGGGTGACAGTATAAACCGGCAATTGAAAAAATCCCGAGCGCCGGACGCATCGGTTCATACAAGCACCAATTTGGTTAAAAACTTTAGTTTAAAACCTCAGCTCACAGTTAGCAAACGACACCTTCGATGGAATTTCCTTGAAACTTGACATATCCCGATAGTAATGGCATCGACCGGGCCGGAGCTGAAGCGGCGGTCATTGGTCTTCCTGGGAGTTGGGCCGCGGCTACCTTGCGCAGGCTGATTATGGATGGCTGACGGCGTTGACCCGCGGCCTGGTTGGGTGCGCACGGTGCCGACCGGCGTAGGTCGCTTGCGGCATCTTTCTCACACAACGACCTAACGGCGAGGGATTGGCTAATGGCCACCGTGATTGCCAAGACCGACTTCGCGGGCGCAATCGATATCCTGACCAACGGTGACGCGGCCGTCGACGATGTGGCCAGCCCGGGCAGGCTGCGGCTGACGTCGGCCACCGAAAGCGAGGTGGGCAGCGCCTGGTTCCAAGATCCGATCAGCTTCGGTAGCAGTTCAGCGCTGCAGACGAGCTTCGCGTTCCAAGCAGGCGGGGGGACCGGCGGTCAGGGCTTCACCTTTGGGCTGCAGAACGACCCTGACGGTGGGCTTGCGATCGGCGACGCTGGCAATCGCCTCGGCATCGGTGGT
>CAYUKE010000303.1:0-4113 GCA_964445185.1 uncultured Geminicoccaceae bacterium | reverse complement strand
GGGCTCCACGTAACGCGCGAGGTCGACGCCGGCCTGGAGACCATCGCTGTCAAGGTGCCCGCGATCGTCACCGTGGATTTACGGCTGAACGAACCGCGCTACGCGTCGCTGCCCAACATCATGAAGGCCAAGAAAAAGCCGATCGACCAGCTGACCCCGGACGAGCTTGGCGTCGATACCGCACCACGGCTCACCTATCTCAAGGTCGAGGAGCCGCCAAAGCGAGAAGCCGGCACCAGCGTTCCGGATGTGCCGACGCTGATCGAGAAGCTCAAGAGCGAAGCGGGGGTCCTCTGATGAACCAGGTGTTGGTCGTCGCCGAGCACGAGGGCGGTGCGCTGGCAAAGGCCACGCTCCACGCGGTCAGCGCCGCCGGTCAGCTGGGCGACGTCACCGTGCTGGTCGCGGGCAGCGGGACCAGCTCGGTTGCCAGCGAGGCCGCTGCGACCGCCGGCGTCGCGAAGGTCGTTCAGGTGGAAGACCCCCTCTACGACAACGCGGTGGCCGAGGATTTGGCCGCGTTGTTGATGTCGATGGCTGAGGGCTACACCGCGTTCGTCGCGGCGTCGTCCACGTTCGGCAAGAACTTGATGCCGCGGATCGCGGCGCTGCTCGACGTAGCCCAGGTGTCGGACATCGTCGAGGTGGTCAGTCCCGACACGTTCAAACGGTTCATCTACGCAGGCAATGCTCTCGCCACGGTCCAGACTCGGGACGCCAAGAAGGTCGTCACCGTCCGGACCACTGCCTTCCCGGCCGCCGCGAGTGAGGGCGGAGGCGCTTCGATCGAGACGATTCAAGCGGTTGCGCCAACCGATCTCGCCCAATTCCTTTCGCGCGAGGTATCGGCGTCCGAGCGCCCGGACCTCACGTCGGCTCGCGTCGTCGTCTCCGGCGGGCGCGGGATGGGGTCGGGCGAGAACTTCGCCATCTTGGAGGCACTTGCGGACGAGCTTGGTGCTGCGGTCGGCGCGTCCCGCGCGGCCGTTGACGCGGGCTTCGTGCCGAACGAGTACCAAGTCGGTCAAACGGGCAAGATCGTTGCGCCCGAGCTCTACATCGCGGTGGGTATCAGCGGCGCCATCCAGCACCTCGCGGGGATGAAAGACAGCAAGATCATCGTCGCGATCAACAAAGACGAAGAAGCACCGATCTTCCAGGTCGCGGACTACGGTTTGGTCGGGGACTTGTTCCAACTCGTGCCGCAGCTCACCGAAGCGGTGAAGCAGAGCAAGGCGGCCTGACCCCCCGAGGAAGTGATCGATGAGAGCCGAAGCCGAGAACGAGCACCCGCCGATCGCGGACATTAACCGCATTGGGATCGTCGGCGCGGGGCAAATGGGGTCAGGCATCGCCCAGGTCGCGGCGCAGAGCGGCTTCGACGTGTACCTGCTCGATGTCAATGAAGACCGCCTCGATGGCGCCAAGGCGAGGATCCGCTCTAGCCTCGCGCGTCTGGCGCAGCGCGGCAAGATGGAAGAAGGCGAGATCGAGACCACGGTCGAACGGATCAAAACCGGCGTCGACTACAGGCTGTTCGCCGAGGCCGACCTGCTGATCGAAGCAGCGAGCGAGAACGAGGAGCTGAAGCGCAAGATTTTCCAGTCGATGCTCGAGGTGATCCGCCCGGACGCGGTGATCGCCTCCAACACGTCATCGATTTCGATCACGCGCCTTGCCGCGACGACGGACCGGCCCGAGCGCTTCATCGGCATGCACTTCATGAACCCCGTGCCGCGGATGCAGCTCGTCGAGATCATCCGCGGGATAGCGACCCAAGAAGACACCTACCAGGCGATCCGCAAGGTCGCCGATCGCATGGGAAAGCAGGCCGTGACCGCCGAGGACTTTCCGGCGTTCATCGTCAACCGCATCCTGCTGCCGATGATCAATGAAGCCGTCTACACGCTGCTCGAAGGCGTCGGCAACGTCGAGAGCATCGACACGGCGATGAAGCTCGGCGCGAACCATCCGATGGGCCCGCTCGAGCTGGCCGACTTCATCGGCCTCGACACCTGCCTAGCGATCATGATGGTGCTCTACGACGGGCTGAACGACAGCAAGTATCGTCCCTGCCCGCTGCTGATCAAATATGTCGAAGCCGGCTGGCTCGGACGAAAGACAAAGCGAGGGTTCTACGACTATCGCGGCGAGGTCGCCGTTCCGACGCGTTGACCCGTGCCCTGTGGGCACGGGTCGGACGTACCGTCGCAGTTACATGAACTCAGTAACGTCCGGGCACGGGCTGATGTTGTGCTCAGCGCAGCAGTTATCGATCGCCGTCTGCGTGACCGGATAGACGGCAGTCAAGCGCTTGTTCGAGCCGCTTCCCCTGACACCGCACCACGGATTCTCGTCGGTCGGCGCTCCTTGCGCGTGGGCGACCCCGGGCTTCAGGAACGCGTACGCATCGGCGGTCACCGACCGCGTGGAGCACGGCCCGTCCTCGCACACGCCGGGAGCCGCGCCGACGGGCTCCGTCACGACCATCGCAATCTCAACCCTGGGCGCCGCCTCTCGGGCGTCGCTTTCCTGGGAGAAAGCAGGGAGCGCTGAGCTGACAGCCAGCGTCCATGCGGCGAGGCAGCAAGCAGACAAGAAAATCTTACGCATAGAATGCCCTCTATATGGTAAGTGAAAATCACAACGGGATGTTCATTAATGGATTGGCTCCGCCGCGGCAAGAGCCGACCTTCGCAACCTTCAATCGCTATGACCAATCTTCGAACGGGTGGGTCGCCGAGGTGACCGATCTTGCCGCGCTTCGTCCGGGCGGCGCGCGCCGGCCGTCCTAACCCCGATCGGACAGGCGGCGGCAGCGACGCGCGGACCGGCGCGTCGGACGCGTGCCGACGACGCCTTCACCGCGAACCGCGTTCCTCAGCGGAACTTCCGAACCCGCGGGCACGGGCTGATGTTGTGTTCCGAGCAGCAGTTGTTCACGGCCGTCTGTGTGACCGGAAAAACGCCGGTCAGGCGCTTGTTCGAGCCGCTGCCTTTGACGCCGCACCAGGGGTTCTGGTTCGTCGGCTGGCTGGCCTGCGCGCTGCGCGCGATTGTGAACGCCTCAACCCCGTCGGCGCCGCCGCCGCGGATCTCCAACTTGATCTCGAGATCCTCGCCCAACGGGCACGGACCGGACTCGCATTCGACGATGAGTTCGAAGCCCTCTTCCAACGCACCGGCGTCCAGCTTCTCCTGATCGAAGATCGCGTAGATCGCGAGAACGCTCGCGAACCCGGCGCCCTCATAGCGGGCGGTTGGCTTCGTGGCGTCGTCCGTGGCGACCTGCGATGCGGCCCAACTCGGCGCCATCAAGCCAACCGTCAGGCAAATCAGCGCGCCGTAAAGCGCTTGCGACAGTCTCTTCATCGTCAGCCTCGCTCCCAATGCTGGCTTCGCCGCGAGTCGTTAGTTGAGCCGTAAACTGAGCCGGAGCAGGACGCTCGTCTCAGGGATGAACCGCGGCGAGCGTGGCCTTATATCGGCGCGGAGGTAGTTGTCATCTTGGTAATTTAGCTCTGTGCCCAGCAGGTTCTCGACGTCGAGGCGGAGCAGACCGCGCTGCTTCGGCAGGCGGTAGCCAGCGCTGACGTTGAAAAGCACCGTATTCTCGACGCCCGAAAACTCAGGCGCGACGCCGACGGGGCGCTGCACGTCTTGGTGTATCCCCTGCGCCGTCAAGGAAGCAAACCATCCTGACGGATCGAAGTACGCGGCCGTTATCGGCATGACCAGCGTCTTGACGGTGTCAACCTGATCCGAGCCCGTAACACCGTCATCCGTGCCGATCGGGCTGTCGAACACCTGCTCATACTCGGGCGCAAATAGGAGAGACCAGCGAGGGTGCGGGCTCCAGCTGACGTAGCCGCGGATCTCGTCCTGACGAACCGTAGGCTGGTCACCGGTTAGCTCGCGAAAGCGGCGAAGTCGCCCCTCCAGGCCGACCGTGACCTCAGGTGACAAGCGCCCATCAACGGCGATGCCCGCCAGATCGCTCTGCGATCCCGCCAGGTCGTCGAAGAACTGCTGGAAACCGGCGATGGTGCCCGGCTGGATCGTGCGCGCGATCGGCAGATCGACCAGAGACGTCGAGCGGAACGCGGCTCCGCG
>CAYUKE010000302.1:0-4114 GCA_964445185.1 uncultured Geminicoccaceae bacterium | reverse complement strand
TCCGTCCGCGCGGCTCGCCGAGAGCGTCAGCACGTCGCCGGCATCGGCGTCGGCGAACGTGCCACCTGGGACCTGAAATTGAAACGGCGCGCCGATGGTCGCCGCCATGGCGGCCAGCGGGCTCGCGACCGTCGGCTGGCTCGTCCCGACGACCGGCGGGACGTAGGAAGTGACAGCCTTGCCCTCGACCAGGATCTTGATGACGCCCGTGCCGGTGGCGTTCGTGACCCGAGCGAGGACCGAGGCCATGCTGCCGGCCTGATGCGCATCCTTGCCCTGCATGTGGCGGTTGTGACCACTGAGGACCGCCTCGCGCAGCGTTCCGTCGGCATGGACTACAGCACCCTCGACATCGAAGACTGCGGCCTCGCTTGCGCTCGCCAGATGCAAGCTGACGTCGGCGACGAGGTCACCGGTGGTGACCACGGTGAAGCTCTCAACGCACCAGGTGGTCGCTTGGATGCTCGAGAGCAGGTAGTCGCCATCGGCACCGGGAATGAAGTCGTCGATCACGAGCCGGTTCGAAATGCTCGCGGGCATCCGGGTGGCGAGCGTGTCGATGTCGATCGTTGCGGCGAGGTCCTCGCCGGTCATCGGCGACGTGGGCATGAACGTCAAAGGCATCATCAACTCCTGCGTGAGTGATCAAGGGGAGATTGGTCGCCGGCGGCAAACCCGTGGTCAGGGCGTGTCGCCCTGCAGCCACGCGACGCGAGCGTCGACAGCACCGCTGGTCGCCGAGAGGCTGATCGAGAGAACGCAGTCGTTCGCAACAAGGAGCGGCGCGGGTGACTGCCAGGACCAGCCGGTCATGGATGGCACCGGCTCGCCGAAGCCGCCCGAGGGCGTTGCCGCGACCCCGACAGCAGCACCGGCGGAGTCGAGGAGGGCACCGCCGCCGACGACGGCGATCGCGCCGGCGGCGCCAAGCGCCGCTGTCGTCAGGGTGAGCTCGTCACCGACGTAGGTGGCCGTCGCGATGTCGGGCGACCGCATGAGTTCGGCGGCCAAGCTCTGGCCGTCGCTCGCGCCGGCGAGATCCGCGGCGCCAAGATCGATGGCGCCGCCGCCAATCGTCAGGCCGAGGCCAACAACGCCGCCGGCGGCCGCGTCGTCCACGCGAATGGTCAGCGAGCCGGGTACCGCGGCGGTCAGCACCTGACGTCGCGCCGCGGCGAACTCGGGTTCGCCAGGCTTGGCGTCCGGCATCTGACCGTGTCGCCAAACGCCCGCTTGGAACGACCAGCGATGGAGCGTCGTCGCGCCGTCGTGGACGTCCAGCCGGACGTCGCCCACGCACGGCTCCCTGGTATCGAGGCGGAGCGCCATGATCATCGCGCCCGCGGGGATGTGGGCCAACGTTTGCGTCTGCCCGGCTTGGACCAACTTGTGTGTCAGGCCCGAGAAGCCGGTCGTCGCGTCGTGCACGACGCTGATGGTGACCGAACCCGGCCCGGTAGCGCCCGCGAGGACGTAGTCGATGTCCGTGTCGGCGTCGGCGACGAACTCGCCGGTGACCGCCTCACCGATCTGCGTCAGGTCTATAGGAGCCGGGAAGGCTCCATCGAGACTCGCACCGGACGCCGTCAGCATCAGCGTACCGGCTCCGAATGGCGCGGTGACGCTGACCCGAAGGGCGCGCCCGCGATAGTCGCGAGGGATCGTCGCCAGCCGTCCCGCCGCGTCGGCCGTCAGCGTAACGGTTCGTGTGCGCACACCGCCCGCCGCGTCGCCGGGACGGCCGGGAGGTCCCGACGGCCCGCGCTCACCGGTCAGTCCCGCCGGTCCCGTAGGACCACTTGGCCCGGGATTGCCGGGGGCGCCTTGGGGGCCCGTTGGGCCGCTTGGGCCCGCGGGTCCCTCGGTGCCGGTGGGGCCCATGTCGTGCCAGACAAGCGTGGCGCCGTCGGGTGCGAGCCCGACCTCGTAGAGGCGCGGTTCGCCACCGTTGGTCTCATCCGCCGCGACCAAACGCCGTGATGCGAGGCCGTCGGTAGCCGGGTTCGGCAGCTCGGCGCGGGTGGCGGCGGCAGCGCGTGGGACGACCGCCGGACCGGGCGCCCCCGGCTCGCCTTTGAGCTGGGTACCACTATCCCAGGATCCGGCGAGCTTGCGGTAGAGGGTAGCGGCTGCTCGGTCGAAGGCGGCGTCACCGTCGGCGCCGGCGCTATCGGCCGGCGGCCCGCCCGGATCCAGGAAGCGCGCGCCGGATGCCCCCGCCGGGCCAGGTGTGCCGGCCCGGCCGGGCAATCCGGTCGGGCCAGGGGCGCCGGCCGGGCCGACAGGACCGACCGGCCCAGTATCGCCGACGGCGCCTTCGGGACCCGTGGGGCCGGCAGGGCCCTTGATGCCGGCGGGACCCATGTCGTGCCAGGCGAGCGTCGCGCCGTCACCGGCTAGGCCGACCTCGTAAAGGCGGGGTTCGCCAGCGCGGGTCTCGTCGGCCTCAACTAAGCGTCGTGACGCCACGCCGTCGGCTGTCGGGTTCGGCAGATCGGCGCGCGTGGCGACGGCGGCACGCGCGACGACCGCGGGCCCCCGTTCACCGGGCTCACCTTTGAGCGGCGTTCCGCCGTCCCAGGATCCGCCGGTCTTGCGGTAGAGCGTGGTGGTCGATCGATCGAAGGCGACGTCGCCATCGGCGCCGACGTTGTCGGCCGGCGGTCCGGCCGCGTCCAGGAACCGCGCGCCTGGTGCGCCTGCTGGGCCGGGCGGGCCGGGCGCGCCGGCCGGCCCCTTGATGCCGGCCGGTCCCATATCGTGCCAAGCGAGCGTGACGCCGTCGTCGGCGAGCCCTACCTCATAGAGGCGTGGTTCGCCACTGCGGGTCTCGTCGGCCTCGACCAAGCGGCGCGACGCCAGACCGTCGGCGGCCGCGTTCGGCAGATCGGTGCGCGTTGCCACGGCGGGACGCGGGACCACGGCGGGCCCCGGCGCGCCGGGCTTGCCCCTGAGCTGGGTTCCACTGTCCCAGGCTCCGCCAAGCTTGCGGTACAGGGTGGCCGTCGCTCGGTCGAAGGCGATGTCTCCGTCGGTGCCGACGGCACCGGCCGGCGGTCCGGCTGTGTCGAGGAAGCGGGCGCCGGGCGCGCCTGCCGGACCCGGGGCGCCGGCGGGGCCGGGTTCGCCCTTGAGCCAGGCGACGAAATCCGCCTCCGAGCCGGCATGGCCGGCAGCGAGCCACGCAGCGTAGGTGCTCATGCCCGCCTGCAACGGGTCGGAGGGGCGCGTATAATAATAGTTCATGGGCATTCGCGGCTCCTCGCGCGTCAGATGAGGGCGCCCGGCAACGGGAACTCATGCGTGAGGCTACTAGGAATAATTTCGTATAACAAGAACGAATACCGGTGCCCGCGCCTCCGAGCGACCGTTTGACACAGCGCGCATCGCATCGCCGCGGGCCGATCTCCGGCAACGCGAACGTGCAACACGGATGCGCTGGCGTGCGATGGCCAGGCCGATGACCCAGCCGCGGCCCGAATTGACATACGCGGATACTGCCCAACGGCGGCAGCTCAACTCACACGTTATGCGTTGGTGCGCGTCGGCTGACCGTCTGCTACAGCGGGCTGGTGAGCGTCGCGTGCGTCTGCGAAGGGAACGGTCGTGAAGATTGCGATGATCGGCAGCGGGTATGTCGGACTCGTTTCCGGCGCGTGCTTTTCGGAATTCGGCATCGACGTCGTCTGCGTCGACAAGGATCCGCGCAAGATCGAGGCGCTAGAAGCCGGCCGTATCCCGATCTACGAGCCTGGTCTCGAGGCGCTGATCGCCGCCAACGTCGAAGCGGGGCGACTGTCGTTCACGCTCGATCTCGCGACCGCATTGACCGGCGCCGACGCGGTGTTCATCGCCGTCGGCACGCCAAGCCGCCGCGGTGATGGCCACGCCGATCTGACATATGTCTATGCCGCCGCGGATGAGATTGCCCGGATGCTGCGTCACGACTGTGTCGTGATTACCAAGTCTACCGTGCCGATCGGGACCGGCCGTCGCCTGCAGAGCCTGTTCGCCGAGCGTCGGCCCGACCTCTGGAGCGAGGTGGGTTCCAACCCGGAGTTCTTACGCGAGGGCTCGGCTATGGGCGACTTCATGCGCCCCGATCGGGTCGTCT
>CAYUKE010000301.1:0-4117 GCA_964445185.1 uncultured Geminicoccaceae bacterium | reverse complement strand
ATCTGCAACGACCGGCGCTGGCCCGAGACCTGGCGCGTTCTTGGGCTTCAGGGCGTCGAGCTCGTGGCGCTCGGCTACAACACGCCCAGCGTGAACTCACAGGCGACCGACGAAGGACCCGAGGACCGACTGTTCCATCATCGCTTGAGCATGCAGGCAGGCGCCTATCAGAACGCGACCTGGGGCATTGCCGTCGCCAAAGCCGGCGTCGAGGACGGGCATCCGCTCATCGGCGGTTCGCTGATCGTCGATCCCAACGGCAAGATCGTCGCCGAGACGGCGAGCGAGACGGATGATCTGCTCGTGCACGACTGCGATCTCGACGCTTGTGCGTTCGGCAAGCAGACGATCTTTGATTTCGCGCGGCATCGGCGGATCGAGCACTATGGTCTGATCGCCAATCGCACGGCGGCCGAACCGCCGCCCGCGGCGAGCTAGGCGGCGCGGGCGTTGGCCAGCGGGGCAAGTTCGGCCATGCGGTCGAAAACGATTGTCGCGCCGGCGTCACGAAGCCGCTTGGCGTGCGTCTCCGGCGCGGCGTGGAAACCGCCGGCGAAACCGAACACCGTCATGCCGGCCGCCAACCCGCAGCGGACGCCAATGACGGTGCTGTCCACCAGCAGGCAGCGCGCGACAGGCGCACCCATCTCCGCGGCGGCGAACCTCGCAAGATCGGGGGCTGGCGGTTCCTGATCGACCGCTGTCGCCGTGAACACGTTGGGCGCAAAGCTCGACCACAAGCCCGTAACCTCGAGCGCGTGGCGCGCGAGACCTGGGAAACTGCCGGCCAGCGCGCAGACGGGTGCGCGAAGGCGCCGCAACGTGCCGCGAATGTCCGGCACGGGGCGGAGCTCCCGTTCGTAGGCGAGCCGCGCGCGACGCTCGAACTCGGCGAGGACAGTAGCCGAGAGCTGGCGTCCGAGCTCCTCCTCCACGCTGCGCAAGACCGTTGCGTCGCTGCGCCCCTCGAAGCGCCGCTGAAAAGTATCTCGATCGATCGGAAAGCCCTCGTTGCGCAGCGTCTCCGCCCAGCAACGCACGCGCAACGTCGAGCTGTCGACGAGTACCCCATCGACGGCGATCAAATACAGATTCGGTCCGGCCATCCACACCCCCTTGAACTTCGCACGACAATACGTCCAGGAGCGTGGCAAGCGCGTGACCGGTCGTCGCGGTTAGCGTTAGGTGGCATGCTCCATTCGATTACAGACCATGGTGGTCGCTTGCGCGACGTCAAGCGGCGGCCCGAGCAGAAACCCCTGGGCGATATCGCAACCGTGGCGGTGGAGGAAGGTGAGTTGGCGCTCGGTCTCGACGCGGTTGGCGATGGCCGCGCCTCCCAAGCGCTGAGCGAGCTCGATGATCGTGCGCACGAGGGCTGCTGCGTTCGGGTTGGACTCGATCTGGCCGACGAAGTCGCCAGCGATTTTAAGGTGATCGAAGGGTATCTCTGCGAGGTGGCTCAGCGACGCGTAGCCAGTGCCGAAGTCGTCGATCGCGATGGCGACGCCGGCGTTGCGGAGCGTGCTGAGCTCGGCCAGGACCAAGTCTGCGTTTCGGCCGAACATCGCGTCCTCGGCGATCTCGATGCCAAGTCGTGCCGGGCCGTTGCCGCGTGCGAGGGTGACGAGGTCGTCTAGAATGTCGTCGCGCCCGAGGCTGAGCGCAGTGACGTTCACGGAGATGCGAACCGGCTCGATCGCGCTGAAGGTCTCGAGAAGCTGCGCCGTCTGCGCCAGGATCCGGCTCGTGAGCGGCGCCAGCAAGCCCGTGCTCTCGGCTACAGGGATAAACACGTCCGGCGAAACGTAGCCACGCGCGTCGCTGTGCCAGCGTGCAAGCGCCTCGAAACCGGCCAAGCGACCACTCGCGGTCTCGACCTGGGGCTGGAGTGCCAGCTCCAAACGGTCCTCTGCCAGCGCCGCTTCGAGCTCGTAGGCGATCTGCTGACGCAGGCTGTCGCGCTCGCGCAAGCGCGTCGTGTAGGGGCGGATGGTCATGCCGCCAGCCTGCTTGGCCTCATACATCGCAGCGTCGGCAGCGCTCAGCAACGCGTGGGGTGTAGCACCGTCGGCAGGGAAGATGGCGGTGCCGAGGCTTGCGCCGAAGCGAAGCTCATGGGCGCCGTGGCGGACCGGATGCGCAAGCCTCTCCCGCAGACGTTCGGCGATGGCGTTGAGCGTCGTCGCGTCAGGCGCGTCGGCGACGACAAGGACGAATTCGTCGCCGCCGTGGCGAGCGGGCAGGTCGCCCGGTCGGAGACCGTGCTCGAGGCGGTGGGCGACGGCCTTGAGGACCGCATCACCGGCGTCGTGGCCAAAAACGTCGTTGATCGGCTTGAAGCCGTCGAGGTCGCAGAGGATGACGCCGAAGCGAGCGCCGGGCTCCGCGGCGAGAACCTGCAAGCGGTCCTCCATGGCGCGGCGGTTGGCGAGGCCCGTCAGCGCGTCGTGGTGGGCGAGGTGCGTCAGCGCTGCCGTCGCACGATCCGCATCCGGCTCGCGACGTCGACCTTGCAGAACGCAGGCCACCACGAGCACGCCCGTCTCGACCAAGAGGAGCATCGCCACCAGGCCTGTTAGGGCGCGGCGACGCCGAGAGGTGGTGGTCCGCTCGGTGGCGAGAACGTCGCGAACCGTGTCGCGGAGATCGGCAAGGACCTGGACCGATGCTGCCAGCGGCGCCGTCGACGCGGCGGCCCGACGCGAGATCGCCGCGTCGGCGACTGCGACCGCGTCGATGACGGCTGCGCGCGCCTTCTTGGGCGCTAAGTCCGTCGCTGCCGTCTGCAACTCGTGCCAGCGTGCCGCAACCTCCGCTTTCTTCGCGCCCTGGCGCAGCGCGTGGTCGAGGTGCGCGCTATGGCGCTCGAACGCCGCCTGCGCTGCGCTTACCGTCAGCTCCTGGCGGAGAAAGGTGTCGTGGACGAGTAGCGTGCCGAGCGTGAAGACGACGAGCGCCATCGCGACCGCGCCGCTGCGAGCGGTCGACTCCTGGCGGATTCCAAGCGGCATCGGACGAGGCGCTCCGGGCGAGCTACAAGGTTGGATGGATCCGACCAATGCGCTTGGAACGTTAAGAAAGTCTTGCGCTGGTGAGGCCGGCTCGATCCCACAGTACGCGGGCTCGATCACCGATTCGGCCGCTCCGCCTGTGCTGGCGTCGCGCAGGCCGCAGCTTTCGCGACCATCAGATGCGTTCAGAACCGCGGATCGCGTCCAGACGGTCCGCCCAGGGGAGACCGCCAGCGATCTCGGCGATGCGGCCCGATCCGGTCGCGGGCCACAGCAAGCGTATGGCCAAGCGCTCGGCGAACGCGCTGTCGGGGAGGCGGTCGGCCCACTCGATCAGCAGCACTGCGTCGCCGCCTGCGTCGTCGAGGCCAAGCTCCTCGATCTCACCGACGCTTCGAAGCCGATAGAGATCCACGTGCTCGACGCGCAGGTGGGCAAACTCATAGTGCTGCACGAGCGTGAATGTTGGGCTGGGTACTTCGATCGGGCCTCCCGCCAGAGCTCGCAGGCACGCCCTTGCCAGCGCCGTCTTGCCAGCGCCGAGATCGCCGTCGAGCCCGACGACGTCGCCTAGCCGCAATTGCGCGGCAAGGCGCGTGCCGAGAGCTAGGGTCGCCGCCTCGTCGGGCAGGTGCAGCCGGTGTCGGGTCTCAATAGCGGTAGGCGTCCGACTTGAACGGTCCTTCCGACTCGACGCCGATATAGGATGCCTGGTCCGGCGTCAGCTTCGTCAGCTTGACGCCGAGCTTCGCCAAGTGAAGGCTTGCGACCTTTTCGTCGAGGTGCTTCGGCAAGACGTAGACCTTGCGTTCGTAGCGCTCTGGGTGGCTCCAGAGCTCGATTTGCGCGAGGACCTGATTGGTGAAGCTCGCGCTCATCACGAAGCTCGGGTGACCGGTCGCGCAGCCCAGGTTCACGAGGCGGCCTTTGGCGAGCACGATGAGCCGCTTGCCGTCGGGGAACGCAACTTCGTCGACCTGCGGCTTGACCTCGGTCCACTTGAAGTTCTGCAGATCGGCGATGCGGATCTCGTTGTCGAAGTGGCCGATGTTGCAGACGATCGCGCCGTCCTTCATCGCCCGCATGTGGTCGAGGGTGATGAT
>CAYUKE010000300.1:0-4138 GCA_964445185.1 uncultured Geminicoccaceae bacterium | reverse complement strand
CATCGTCGTCTTCGTGATCATGCTGCCGATCCTCGGCCAGACCGGCGACCCGGTGAAGGCCTGGGAGGCTGGCCTTGCCTGGGTCTTCATCCAAGGCTTCATCCTCATCGGCGGCGGTTTCGTCGCGCCGTGGATCCGCAAGATCACGCCGCGCGCGGCCCTGCTCGGCACGCTCGCCGGCGTTTCCATCGCCTTCATCTCGATGCGCCCGGCGATGGAGATCTACATGACCTCCATCATCGGTTTGACTTGCCTCGCGATCATCATGGTGAGCTGGTTCGGCGGTGTGCGCTATCCGAAAGGCATGCCCGCCGGCCTCGTCGCCATCGTTGTCGGCATGGTCCTCGCCTGGGGCGGAACGGCATTCGGGCTGGGTTTCGGTGGTATGAGCCTGGGCGAGCTCGTCAGCTCCTTCGCCAATTTCGGCTTCACCGTGCCGCTCCCCGCTGTTGAGCACGTCTTCAGCGGCTTCGAGTTCCTGGGCTTCATCCTTGTCACCGCCATCCCGTTCGGCGTCTATGACCTGGTCGAGGCGATGGACAACGTGGAGAGTGCTGAGGCGGCCGGCGACAGCTACAACACCACCGAGGCGCTGGCCGCCGAAGGCACCTTCAGCCTGATCGGAACGCTGATGGGCAGCCCCTTCGCCAACGCCGTCTACATCGGCCATCCGGGCTGGAAGGAGATGGGAGGGCGCATCGGCTATTCGGCGGCAACCGGCCTGTTCGTGCTTGCGGCAACCTGGCTGGGCGTCCTGTCGGTGTTCTTGAACCTGGTGCCGGTCGTCGCGATCTCGCCGATCCTCCTCTACATCGGCATGCTCATCGGTGCCCAGGCGTTCCAGACCAGCCCACAGAGCCATGCGCCGGCGATCGTGCTTGGCCTCGTCCCGCATTTGGCCGCTTGGGCGAAGACGCTGATCGACGGTGCGTTGGGCGCCGCCGGCACCGATGCCGAGACGATCGGCATGGAGGCCATGGCGACCAACGGGGTGCTGTACGAAGGCCTCGCGCTCCTCGGCAATGGCGCGATTCTCTCGGGCCTGGTTCTCGCCGCCATCGGCGTATTCGTCATCGAGCGTCGGTTCGAGACCGCGTCCGCCTTCGCCTTCGCTGGTGCTGTCCTCACCTTCTTCGGCTTCATGCATGGGCCGGCGGTGGGCTTCGCGGTGACCCCGGCGGTTGCCCTGGCCTACGCCGTCGTGGCTGGGTTCCTACTCGCCTGCGCCAAGCTGGAATGGGCCGAGAAGCCGGCCGCCACGCCAGCGGCGGCGCCGGCCGAATGAGGTGCTGCGCATGAGCCAGGGACCCGAGAAAACGGATGCGTGGATCGACGCGATGGCGCCGGCGCTCGGCCTCGAGGTCGATGAGGAGCAGCGGCCGGGCGTGCGGACGTTCCTTCTGATCGCCAAAGGGATGGCCGACCGTCTGGAGGCGGTCGATCTCCCCGACGACAAGCTGGAACCGCTGCCGGTATTCGCGCCCGAGGTTCATCGGTGATTGCCTTCGCGCACGAGACGGCAGCCGCCATCGCCGCCGGCAGTGCGTCCGCCGTCGACGTCGCCCAAACCGCGCTCGAACGGATCGCGGTGCTCGATCCGACCGTCAACGCATTCACCGACATCACGGCCGAGCGGGCGCTTACCGCTGCAGCGAAGATCGACCATGGCCGCGATCGGGGCGAACGTCTGGGGCCGCTCGCCGGCGTCCCCTACGCTGTCAAGAACCTGTTCGACGTCGAGGGGTTGGCGACGCGGGCGGGCTCCAAGATCAACCGCGATCGGCCGCCAGCTCGAGTGGATGCGACGTTAGTTCGTCGCCTGGAAGCCGCGGGCGCCGTGCTCGTCGGCGCCCTGAACATGGGCTAGTACGCCTACGACTTCACCGTCGAGAACGTCCACGACGGCGCCTGCCGCAACCCGCACGATGCGACCCGGATGACCGGTGGCTCGTCCTCCGGCTCGGGCGCGGCGGTCGCCGCTGGTATGGTGCCGCTAGCGCTCGGCTCCGACACCAACGGCTCGATCCGTGTGCCGGCCTCGCTCTGTGGCGTCTTCGGCCTCAAGCCCACCTATGGCCGTCTATCGCGCACGGGCACGTTTCCGTTTTGCGATTCGCTGGACCATCTCGGGCCGTTCGCCCGCTGCGTACGCGATCTGGCACTCGCCTACGATGCGATGCAGGGGGAGGACGACGCCGACCCGGCTTGCCGCCCACCGTCCATCGATGCGACCGCCGACCGGCTGGATCTCGGCGCTCTGCGGGTCGGCGTGCTCGGTGGGTACTTCGGCCGCGGCGCGAGCGAGGTTGCCCGTAGTGCCGTGGAGCGGGCTGCGAACGCTCTCGGTGCGGAGCGAGAGATCGTGGTCGAGGGTGCCGAAGCGGGCCGCGCGGCGGCCTTCATCGTCACGAACGTCGAGGGGGCGCGGCTCCACCTCGATCGCCTGCGCAGCCGCGCCGCAGACTTCGATCCCGACACCCGTGACCGTTTCCTGGCCGGGGCCATGCTACCCGCCGCCTGGTACGTACGTGCGCAGCAGGTTCGCCGCTGGTGGGCCGGCCGCCTGGGCGACGCGTTCCACCAGGTCGACGTGCTGATCGCTCCTGCAACCCCTTGCACGGCGCCGCGGATCGGCCAACGAACGCTCGAGCTGGACGGCGAGGAGGCCCTGCTAAGGCCCAATCTCGGCCTGTTTACGCAGCCCATCTCTTGCGTCGGCCTGCCGGTCTGCTCGACGCCGATCGCCCTCGCCGATGCGCTGCCTATCGGCGTTCAGCTGATTGCGAAACCCTGGCAAGAATGGGCTTGTCTCCGTGCCGCGCGGGTGTTGGAGGCCGCCGGCGTCGCGGTCGCGCCGGAGGCGCAGCCAAGCGTATAGCTAGAACCACCCGCTGGACGACGCCCGTCTCAGCCGTTGCGAGCCAGAAAGCGCTGGGCCCCGCCGTGACCCTGCGCCGCTGCGTCGCGCATCAGCTCCAACGCGTAGGTTTCATCGCGCGGCACGACGTCACCATCCCAGTACATCCGCCCCATCACGACGAGGGCCGATACTTGGCCGCCTTCGGCTGCGCCCTGCAACAGCTCGATCGCCCGAGCGGGGTTCGCCTCGACGACGGTGCCTTCGGCGTAGGTGCGACCGAGCGCGGTCGCCGCGCCCGTGTGCCCACGGGCAGCGGCCTCCTCAAGCAACGCGATGCCGCGGTCCACGTCCTGGTCGACGACGTCGCCGCGGATCAGCGCCTGACCGAAGATGGCGCGCGTGCTCACGTCGTCGCGCGCGATCGCCTCCTCAGCCCAGCGGCGACCCTGCACCGGGTCGGACGCGACGCCAGACTCCGGCAGCAGATAGCTGCGTGCCAGCGCACGCATCGCCCGCACATCGCCACCCTCCGCCGCGGCCGTGTACCAGCGGAGCGCCTCCTGCGGGTCACGAGCGAGCCCACGCCCCTCGTCATGGAGCCGCGCCAGCCGGAACGCCGCGTTGGTCTCACCGGTGTTCGCGTACTGGCGCTCATAGGCGTCGGCCAGTCGTCGCGCATCACGACGCGCGAGCGGGCGATTGTCCTCGGCGATGTGGAGATCGACCAACGCCTCGAGCGCACCGATGTCGCCAGCGCGGGCACTGTCCTCCAGAAGGTCGCGGCCGGCCTCGTCGGCGCCGGTTGCGACGAGCAGCCGACCGAGATCAGCCGGGGGGACATCGGCGCCGACGGCTTGCGCCTCCTGGAGGAGGGCGAGGGCCTCGGCCGGATCTTCGGGCTCGACGAGCGTCGCGAGATCGAGCAGGGCCTGACCACGAACCGCACTACGCTTCGACACCGATCTCCGCAGCAGAACTTCGGCCCGCTCCGGGTCGCGCGTCGCCTCGGGACCAAACAAGTACGCGCGCGCCGCCCTCTGCTCGGCGAAGGGGTCGCCCGTAGCGGCGGCCTTTTCGAGAACCGCGATCGCGCGATCCTGGTCCTCGTTGCGCCGGGCCTCATTGGCCTCACGGATCGAGCTCTTCGCCAGGGGAGACGGATCGGCGCGGTACACGCCGCCGCAGCCAGCGAGCAGCGCCGCGGTAGAGACGAGGAGCGCGAAAAGCGCCGCAAGGCGACCGGCGGTCGTGGTCACGATTCTGGGCCTCCTGCTTGGC
>CAYUKE010000299.1:0-4144 GCA_964445185.1 uncultured Geminicoccaceae bacterium | reverse complement strand
GCGAAGAGGCCGGCGAGGCCGACGACGAGCATGATGCGGATGATGTGGTGCGTGGTGACGAAGGCGGGGTCGATGCCCAGCGCCAGCGCCACCAGCGCCATCTCGGCGACCCCGCCGGGCACGTAGGCGATCATCAGCGGCAGCAGCGCGATCCCGGCGAGCGGGTGGATGGCGAGCGCGAAGACGGCGCTCAAGACCAGCATCATCGCCGTGATCACCGCACCATGGCCGAGGGTGCGCACGACTTCGCCGAGCTGGAGACCGGAGAACCGTGCGCCGACCGAGGCGCCGACGACGATCTGCGCGAGCGCCACCAGCACCGATGGCGGATGCGTCTCGCTCCAGCCGACGACGTGGACCAACGCGCTCGCGAGCATCGGCCCGAGGAGGATCGCGCTCGGCAGCCGCACGACCCGGCCGATCAACACGCCGGCGCCACCGACGAGAAGGAGGAAGCCGGTCTCCATGAGTGTCGGCGCGCGGGTGATCGGCTCGACGGCAGTGGCAACCAGCCCGAGCTTGTCGACGACGAACGGGATCGACGTCACCAGCAGCAGGACGCGCAGCGTGTGGACGAGGCTTGTCCGCCGCATGTCGGCGCCGTGGCGCTCGCTGAGGAGGATCATCTCCGAGAGCCCGCCGGGTGCCGCCGAGAAGTAGGCCGTCGCCGGGTCGAACCGCGCGACGCGGCGCAGATAGAGCATGATGATGCTGGCGATGACGACGACGTAGACCGGCAGAGCCGCGAGGCTCCACCACCAGCGGCCGATGGTCTGCAGGAGTTCCGGCTCGAAGCTGCTGCCGATCAGCACGCCGATGACGACGAGCATCACCTCGCGCAGGCGCCGGACCACGGCAAGCCGCAAGCCTGCGAGCGTCGCCGCGGTGGTCGCGAGCATCGAGCCGATCAGCCAGGGCAGCGGCAGGCCGAGGGCGAGAAAGAGCCAGCCACCAGCGCTGCCTACGGCAAGCGCCAGGGCCGTCAGCCGCAGGCGCTTTCGGTCGGCAATCGGCAGCCGCACGCAACCTCCCTTTGATGGCGGCCGCGCTTAGGACAGGAGGAGATCGAGGGCGGCGGCCGCGGTAATGATGGGAACGCCGATCCGGCTCACGAGCAGCCAATAGGCGTAGGCCGTCAGCCGCGGTCTCGACGGCGCTCGGGCGTTGTCGTGCATACGGCCGTTCTGGTCCGTCTTGGTCAACACTGCGTTAACGCATTGGCGCCACGCTTCGAGGTCATGGACGCGTGCCCGATCGACCTGGTGCCGGTGACCGACGCTGCCTGGTGGGAGCGCGGGCTCGCGCGAGCGCCAACGAGCCTTTGGCAGCAGAGCTGGGCCTACGGCTCGGCCGCCCGCCAGTACGGTCGCACGGTGGACCGCTTCGAGATCAGGGTCGAGGGCGCGCAGATCGGCCTCGTCCAAACGATCGGCCGCCTCGCCTTCGGTGGCCGAGTCGGGCTGCGCCATGCCCTCGGCGGACCGGTTTGGCGACCGGCCGCGCCGCCATTCGCACGGGCGCAAGCGCTCCGCGCACTCAAGCGCCAGCTCGGCGGGCCGGGCCGGCTGCTGCTCGTGACGCCCGACCGGTGCGACCAGGAAGAGGGCATGCTCGAACGGGCTGGCTTGCGGCGCGTCATGACCGGCTACACCACGGCCCGCCTCGAGGTCGCCACTGATCCCGATCGCCAGTGCGCGGGTCTGCGCAAGAGCTGGCGCTACGTCCTTCGCCATCCGCCGCGCGATTTGGAACCCCGCGTCATCGCCGCCGGCAGCGATCCTTGCGCGCTCGATGCTGCCTTGGCCGAGGTCGAGCGGACGCGCCGCGCTCGGGGCTACGGCGCGGTAGCGCTGCCAATCGTGCGCCGCGCGGCCCGTGACGGCAAGGCGCTGCTGGCGCTCGGCAGCGTTGGCGACACGGTCGAAGCGGTGATGCTCATCGTCCGCCACGGCAGCGCGGCAACCTACCAGAGCGGTTGGAGCAGCCGCGAGGGCCGTCGGCTCCGTGCGCATGAGCACCTGCTCTGGTCCGCCCTTGGGGCGCTACGCCAACAAGGCGTTCGCATGCTCGATCTGGGCGGGCTCGACGTGCCCGCCGGCATCCGCGCCTTCAAGCTGGCGACCGGCGCCGTGCCGGTAACGTTGCCAGGAACCTATCTCTGAGCTGCCGGCTCAGGGCTCCAGTTCGGTGTCCCAGTAGAGGAAGTCGCGCCAGCTCTCGTGCAGGTAGTTGGGCGGAAAGGCGCGGCCTGCCCGCTGGAGTTCGAAGGTCGTCGGCCGACCGGGCGTCTTCAGCGGTGTGAGACCGCACTCCTGCGGAAGCTTGCTGCCCTTGGCGAGGTTGCAGCAGGTGCAGGCGGCGAGAATGTTGCCCCAGGTGGTCACGCCGCCGCGCGAGCGCGGCACGACATGGTCGAACGTCAGATCCTCCGCGCGGTGCCGCGTGCCACAGTACTGGCAGGTGAAGCGGTCACGGAGAAACACATTGAACCGCGTGAACGGCGGATAGTGGCTCTGGGGGACGTACTGTTTGAGCGCGACCACGCTCGGCAGTCGGATACGGCAATTCGGCGAGCGGATCTCGCGGTCATAGTGCGAGACCACGGCGACCCTGTCGAGGAAGATCGCCTTGATGGTCTCCTGCCAGCTCCAGAGCGAGAGCGGGAAGTAACTCAGAGGTTGATAATCGGCGTTGAGAACGAGGGCCGGGCAGGCATCCAGATGGGGTACACGCTGCGCCAGCCCCGATCTCACGACCGAGGCCTCCTTCGGACCACCCTTTGCGCTGCTCTTTCGCGCAGCCTCGAATTCGCATCCTGCATGTGCATCGCCCTTAAGCTCTTGGTGTGACAGTTTGAGGACCGAGTCAAGGCTGCGACCATTAAGCTCGCGGCAAGCTTCTTCCGGCATGATCTGGGTCAATGACCACCGTAGGATTGCGCGGTGGCCGGCGAAGCCGGAGTGAAGGCATGAGCGCGGAAAGTGAACGCAACACGCCGACGGAGTGGGCCCGACAGGCGCTCCTCGCGATGCGTGAACGGCATATCGCGCCGACGCCCGAGAATTATCTTGTCTGGTACACCGTCGCCGCTGACCGGGACGCCGCCCTCAGCCGGCTCGTCCGCGTCCTCGACGACCAGAGCGCGCCATACGACGAGATCCGAAACTGGGAGATCTACAACCGCTTCTTTAGCAGCGACCATGAACGCCACCAGCTGCGGGGCCTCGGCGACCGGGTCGAGGTTCATCTCGACGCGATCGGCGACCTCGTCGGCCACATCCTGGCGGGCACGCAAGCCTATGGCGCGCAGCTCGGTGACGCCGTCGAGCGCATACCCCAGTCGACCGGGCTGGCCGAGCTCAACCAGGCGCTATCGACACTGCGCGCCGACACTCAGCAGATCTTGAATCGTGCCGACCAATGGAGCAACACCGCCTCGTCTCAGGCCGACGAGGTCACCAAGCTCAAAGCCGACCTCGATGCCGCCCGCAACGAGGCGGAGACCGACGCTCTCACCCAGATCGGCAACCGCAAGCGGTTCGAGCGGCGCCTGCGCGAGCTGGCGGCCGCCGCCTGCGAGAAAGGAACGGCGCTGTCGCTGATCCTCATCGACGTCGACCACTTCAAGTCGTTCAACGATACCTACGGTCACGCGCTCGGCGACCGGGTCCTCAAGCTGGTCGCCCAGCGCGTCAATCATCTGCTGGACGACGGCCACGAAGTCGCCCGCTACGGCGGCGAGGAGTTCGCGGTCATCACGCCGGGGGTCGACATCGGCAATGCCGTGGACATCGCCGAGGCCATCCGCAAAGCCGTCGCCAGCCTGCGCGTCGCGCGCAAGAGCGACAGCGAGCCGCTGCGGCGCGTGACGGTTTCGCTCGGCGTCGCCCAGTATAGCCTCGGCGAGCCGCTCTCCCGACTAGCCGGCCGTGCCGACGGCGCTCTCTACGCGGCGAAGGCGAGCGGCCGCAACTGCACAAGCATCAAGCGAGCGAAGCCTTGCACCGCCGAGGGCCCTAGCCAGCGAGCGCCGCGAGAATCAGTAGCGCCACAATGTTGATGATCTTGATCATCGGGTTGACCGCCGGTCCCGCGGTGTCCTTGTAGGGATCGCCCACGGTGTCGCCGGTGACCGCGGCCTTGT
>CAYUKE010000298.1:0-4149 GCA_964445185.1 uncultured Geminicoccaceae bacterium | reverse complement strand
ACCACAGCTTCATCGCGGTCGCGGTATGCAAGCCACGAAATGCCGCCCAGAACTCGCGATCGACCAGTTGGTAGATGCCGGCAGCCGTCAACAGCCCCCCGCCCAGCGTCGTCGGTTGCGCGGCGCGGGGGTGGTGGCGCGCTATCGGCGCTTGCCCAAGACTGATCCAGATCCGCTCACCCATGCCGTCCCTAGACATCCCGGCGCGGGTTCGCTGCGACGGAGGGAACAGGCGGGGGTTGAGCCAGCTCCAGACCGCGAGCAGCGTCGGCGCCTTGGCGAGACGGGTCCAACCGCTCCGAGGATTGGTATGGTGCTCCCATGTCGCATCCGTCATCCGAAAGGCGCGCGGTCAGATGCTCCCAGGGCACGCGCCGACCTCCAGCTCCACCCTGCTGGCGCAAAACGTCGTCCGAACCACCTGTACCGGCGTATCCGCCGCGTCGACGTCGAGCCCCGCGGTGACGAGCACCGGATGGCTCGGAGCCATGGCGAGCGCGGCCGCCTCGCGATCGGTCGCAGGCCGAGCGACGATTCGCGTCCGTGCGCGGCGCACAGATGGCACGCCCGCGTCCGCCAGCGCGTCTGAGATACCGCCGGTGCGCTCGATGGAAGCAGCGATGTCCGGCAGCCGGGCGGCGGGAAAGTTGTGCTCGCTCAGCGCCAGCGGCGTGTCGTCCGCAGCAGCGATCGTGACCACGCGCACCAAAGGAGCGCCAGTCTCGAGGACGAGATCGGCCGCGAGCTCGGCCGGCGCGGGCACGGTCGAGGTCGCTTCTATCCGCCTCGACGCCGCGCGGCCGGCACGGGCGACATTGTCGGTGAAGCTGGTTCGTGCACCTAGGCGATAGCGCAATGCGCCCAGGTTCGCGAAGCTGCCCCGGCCGTGCGTGATGCGAATGCTGCCGGTGGCGGCCAGCGCCTGCAAGGCGTGGCGAACGGTGTTCCGATGAACGCCGAAACGTCGGGCGAGTTCCTGCTCGCTAGGCAGGCGGCAGCCGTCGGCGATCCGCCCGGCAGCGAGGTCGTCGGCGAGCGTGTCGCGAATTCGGCGCCAGTGAGTCCTGCGGTCCGTGTCGCTGCTGACCGGAACTGCCATCAAACCGTCACTCCTTGGTGATTTACCCCTACCTCCAGTTTCGCTAGGGTTCTCGTATGTTGTCTAGACATCTCGACGCGAACGTGGTGCAGCGCCGACGGCGTTGGATGGGCGTGCTCGCGCGGGCGGATACGGCCGCCGTGGAGCGTCTTTGGGAGGCGCATGGCACGGACGTCGGTTTCCGGGTCGTCCGTGCGCCAGAGACGGGCCTCGTGATGGTGCGTGGCCGCGCCGGCGGCACCGGACAGCGCTTCAACGTCGGCGAGATGACGGTGACGCGCGCCGCCGTCGAGGCGCCGGATGGCACGGTCGGCCATGGCTATGTCAGCGGGCGCGACCGGCGGCGCGCCGAGCTTGCGGCGCGTTTCGATGCGCTTCTGCAGGACCCGGCGCTACGGCCGGCGCTGGAGCGCGCCGTGATCGAGCCGCTGGCTGCCGCCGAATCGGCGCGCCACGATCGGCTGCGGGCCAAGGCGGCGGCCACACGGGTCGATTTCTTCACGATGGTCCGAGGCGATTGATGGTTGCGTCGACCTTCGCCGATCCGGCCCTCGGGCCGCAGGCGGTCTTCCGAACGCTCCTCGATGCGCTCAGCCAACCCGGCACGCGCCGTCGTCTCCCTGACGACGTGCCGCCGCCTTCGGGCCTCGGCCCGGGTCTCTACGCGGCGGCCCTCACCCTCGCCGACTTCGAGACACCGCTATGGCTGGCGCCGGAGCTCCTCGAGGCGGTCCCCGATTTGCGGTTTCACACCGGCGCCTTCATCGTCGAGGACCCGGCAGCCGCAGCCCTTGCGATGACCGCCCGGGGGTCCACCTTGCCGGCGTTGCTCGACTTCGCCCAGGGCAGCGACGCGTACCCCGACCGCTCGACGACGTTGCTCATCGCGGTCGAGGCGATCCGCAACGATGGCCCGTGGAGCCTCCGAGGACCCGGCATCCGCGATCATCGCCGGCTGAGCGTTCAAGGGCTCCCCTTCGATTTCCTCGGTCAGTGGGCGGAAAACCACGAGCGCTTCCCGCGAGGCGTGGATCTCTTTCTGTTCGAAGGCGCAACGGTGGTCGGCCTTCCACGCACGACCCGCATTGAGGAGCGCTGAGGCGATGTATGTAGCGGTGAAGGGCGGCGAAGCGGCGATCGAGGCGGCCCACACCTGGCTCAATGAGGCACGTCGTGGCGACCCCGAAGTGCCCGAGCTCGACGTCCGCCAGATCGCGGAGCAGCTGCGCCTGGCTTGCGATCGGGTGATGGGCGAGGGTTCGTGCTTTGATCGCGAGCTGGCGGCGCTCGCCGTCAAACAGGCGCGCGGCGATCTGATCGAGGCCGCCTTTCTCCTCCGCGCCTACCGGACGACCCTGCCGCGCTTCGGCTACAGCGCACCCGTCGACACCGACGCCATGCTTGTGCAGCGGCGGATTTCGGCGACCTACAAGGACTTGCCCGGCGGCCAAGTGCTGGGACCGACCTTCGACTACACGCACCGGCTGCTGGATTTCAAGCTGCTCGCCGACGGCGCGCCGCCCGCGCCGGCGGCCGCACCGCCCGCGCCGGAAGCCCCGCCGATGGCGCGGGTGAGCGAGCTGCTGGACCGCGAGGGTCTGATCCAATCGGAGCCTGCGAACGACGGCGTCGCCGTCGGTGATCTGACCCGCGAGCCATTGCTGTTCCCGGCGGGCCGCGACGTCAGGCTGCAGAGCCTGGCTCGGGGCGATGAGGGCTTTCTCCTCGGCCTCGGCTACGCGACGCAGCGCGGCTTCGGGAGCACCCACCCGTTCGTCGGCGAGATCCGGATGGGCTTGGTCAACGTCGAGTTCGAGCCTGAGGAGCTCGGTTTCGCCATCGAGCTCGGCGAGATCGAGGTGACCGAGTGTCAGATGGTCAACCAGTTCAAGGGTTCGGCGACGACACCGCCCCAGTTCACCCGCGGCTACGGCCTCGTCTTCGGCCATGCCGAGCGACGGGCGATGGCGATGGCACTGGTCGACCGCGCACTTCGCGCCGCCGAGCTGGGCGAAGAAGTCAACTCTCCTTCCCAGGACGAGGAGTTCGTCCTGATGCACGCGGACAGCATTCAGGCGACCGGGTTCGTCGAGCACCTGAAGTTGCCGCATTACGTCGACTTCCAAGGCGAGTTGGGAACGCTCAGGCAGATGCGCGCGGAGCGCAACGCCGCGGCTACCCGGGAGGCCGCCGAGTGAAGATCTTCGGCGTCGACTTCACCAGCGCGCCGGACGCGCGCAAGCCGATAACCGTGGCGCGCTGCGCGCTCGACGGCGAGCGTTTGACGTTGGAGCGTCTCGATCGGCTCAACAGCTTCGAGGCGTTCGAGGCACTGTTGGCCGAGCCGGGCCCCTGGGTCGGCGGCTTCGACTTTCCCTTCGGCCAGACGCGGCGCCTCGTCCACGACCTCGCTTGGCCGGCGCGCTGGGCCGACTTGGTCGAACACGTTCGACGCCTCGGTCGTCGAGGCTTCGCCGAAGCTGTCAAAGCTTATGAGGCCGAGCAGCCCGCCGGCGAAAAGCAGCATCGTCGGCGCGTCGACACGCTGACCGGCGGCCAGCCGCCGCAAAAGGTCCAGTGGCAGCCGGTCGGCACAATGTTTGTTGAGGGGGCGCCCAGGTTGCTGGCGGCAGGTGTGCACGTCGCTGGCCTCCACGAGACGGGCGATCCGCGCGTTGCCGTCGAGGTCTACCCCGGCGTGCTGGCCCGCCGCCTCGTCGGTCGAGTGCCGTACAAGGCCGAGGACGGTACGGACGACGGTCGGCGTGAGGTTCGGCGTCAGCTCGTCGAAGCCATTCGCGATCCCGCGCTGGTCGCAACCTACGGCGTCGCGGTTGTCCTGGCGGACCAAGCAGCCGAAGCCCTCGTCGAGGATCCGCAGGGCGACGATCTCGATGCGGTGTTGTGCGCGGTGCAGGCCGCCTGGGCCTCGCGGCAACCACGGCACGGCGTGCCCAGCGACGGCGATGCGCTGGAGGGTTGGATCTCGGATCCGCAGACGGCGCCAGCGGGAACGGCCCAAGTCGAAGCCGGCTACAACTTCGCCTATC
>CAYUKE010000297.1:0-4160 GCA_964445185.1 uncultured Geminicoccaceae bacterium | reverse complement strand
CAGTACGCTCGACATCATTCTATCTGATCGCGAATAGTGCGAATATCATTCAATTATTACGCGCTTATTTCATTTTTCAAATGATGTTCGCTCTAGATCCTCTTGACGCGTAATGATTCTGAGGCGAACGTCCGCCGCAGTTGATGCACCCGGGGATGTCACCGATGGCGCTTGCATGTTCGCCCATGTCTCGACGTCGTGCCGCCATTGCTGGCGCTGCGGTCTTGGCTGTTCTGCCGCTCGCCGGATGGTCGCGGGCCGACGAGCGGCGCTTGCGCTTTCGCCACCTGCACACGGGCGAGCGGTTGGATGTGGTCTACGTTCGCGACGGCCGTTATCAGCCCGCGGAGCTTCTTAGGGTCGATCAGTTCATGCGCGATTGGCGCGAGGACGAGGCCATCCGGATCGATCACCGGCTGCTCGATTTCCTGCACGACGTGCAGCTGCAACTCGGCGCCTTCGCCGAGCACGATATCCTCTGCGGCTACCGCACGCCGGCGACCAACGCGATGCTCCGCCGCCGCTCGCGCGGTGTCGCGAAGCGAAGCTTCCACATGGTTGGCAAGGCGATCGACGTGACCTTCAGCGGTGCGCGGCTCAGCAGCACCCGGAACGCTGCCGTCGATCTGGCTGCGGGCGGTGTCGGCTACTACCCGCGCTCGAGCTTCCTGCATCTCGACACCGGCCCGGTCCGCGCCTGGCGCGCTTGAGGCGACGGCGAGAACTGTCACAAAACTGTCTTGAATCGCTGTTACCGCCGTCCCACCTTTTTGGGAGGACGGGACCTTGGCGAATTCGTCGGACTTGATAGGCCAACTCTTGGGTGGGTTGATGAACCCACAGAGCAACCAGCGCATGCAGAATGCGTTCGGTGCGGGTGGGCTCGGTGCGGCGGACAACCCGCTCGCGGGGATCCTTGGCCAGCTACAGGCCAATATGGGTGGGCAGACCGGCCGGAGCGCGGCCGGCGGCATGGGCGGTCTTGCCCAGATGGCGATGCGGATGCTCGGGGGCGCGAGGTCCAATCCGGCAGCGGCGGGTGGCATCGGCGCGCTGGCTGGCATGCTGCTCGGTGGCGGCAAAGGCGCGATGCGCGGTGGTGCGCTCGCGGCGCTCGGCAGCCTCGCCGCGTCCGCGCTCACCCAAAGCGGTCGGCAGGCGGCGCCGGCTTCGGCGCAGCAGCTGCCGGGCAGCATGCGCGCCTTCAGCGTTGATCCGCAGACCGACCCCGATCTGACGCAGCGCGCCGATCTGATCCTCGAGGCCATGGTCAACGCGGCGAAGGCGGATGGCCGCCTCGACCAGCAGGAGCTCGAGCGTATTCAAGGCAAGATGGCCGAGGACGGTGTCGATCAGGCGGAGGTGGAGCAGCTGCGGCAGCTCGCGCAAGCGCCCTTGGACTTCGATGGTATGGTCGCGCGCATCCACGATCCGCAAACCGCGGCCGAGGTCTACGCCGCGTCCGCGCTCGCGATTACGATCGACACCGAGGCCGAGCGGAACTATCTGGCGGCGCTCGCCGAGCGTACCGGCCTCGACCAGCCGACGGTGGCGCGCCTGCACCAGATGCTCGGGATCGCCGACCGGTTCGCCGGTTGATCTGATGGTCCGAACGGGCGCACGCGCTCAAAGGTGCCGTTCGACGAAGCGGACGAGGCGCGCGAGCGCCTCGTCGAGCCTTGCGTGGCTCATCGCGAAGCAGAGCCGGATGTGCGCCTCGTTGCCGGGGCCGAACGTGTAGCCGGGTGCCGTGCCCACCTTCTCTTCGTGGAGCAGGCGTTCGCAGAACGCGAGGCTGTCGTTCAAGCCCTTGATCTTCGGGAAGGCGTAGAACGCGCCCTCGGGCTCGCGCAGTTCGATCTTCGGGTGCTGGCCGAGGCGCCGCCGCACGATCTCGAAGCCCTCACGATAGCTCGACCTCAAGTCGTCGACGATCGGCTCGCCCGCCGGCCCGAGGGCGGCGATGGCGCCGAACTGGGCGAAGGACGTGGCGCCGGTGTTGTAGGCGGTCGAGAAGGTGGTCATCTGCCGCTCGAAGCCCGCCGGCGCCACCAGCCAGCCGAGCCGCCAGCCGGTCATCGCCCAGGCCTTGGAGAAGCCGTTGATCGAGATGACCGGGTCGTCGGGCGCGGCTACCTCGAGGAACGAGGGCGCGATGTCGCCCGCGAAGACGTTGCGGTGGTAGACCTCGTCCGCCAGCACGACGACGCCGCGCGAGCGGCAGAGATCCAGGAGCTGGCGGACGCTGCTCTGGTCGAGGATGAAGCCCGTCGGGTTGCAGGGTGAGTTGACGTACAGCGCCTTCGTCTCGCCGGGGCGGAGCGCCGCCTCGACCTTGCCGAGGTCCAGATGCCAATGGCCCTCGCGCGCCTCCTGGCGGACGAAGCTCACCTCCGCCGCCATCATCTCCATCACGTTCTTCACGTTCGGCCAGTGCGGCGTGACGACGACGACGTGATCGCCCCGGTTCAGCACCATCTGCGCGGCGAAGTTGAGGGCGAGCATGGTCGAGCCCGGCACGCATAAGCGGCCTTGGTCGATCGGCACGCCATAGAGTCGTTCGAGATATGCCTGCAGCGCGGTCAGCAGATCGCGGCGACCACGGGGGATGTTGTAGAAGGTCTCGCCCGCCTCGAGCGCTCTGATCGCCGCCTCGCGTAGCGGCCACGGCGTTGGCTGGTCGCCCTCGCCGACCCACAGCGGAATGACCTCCGGATCGCCGAAGCCCTGGCTCACCACCTTGCCGATGCCACTCATCTCGAGCTCGACGAACTCGGCCCGGAGCAGGGCCTCCGCGCTGACCATAGGGTGTCATTCCTGCTGTCCGCATCGGCCCGTGCCAACGCCGGAGCGTTCGACTATATCGCGATCTTCACCGTTGTCTCGTAAGCGGAGAGCGCCATGGCCGACGCGGTCAGCGGACCCATCGTCGTCGTCGGCGCGGGGCAGGCCGGCATGCAGCTCGCGCTCAGCATGCGCCAGCTCGGCAGCCGGGCGCCGATCACGTTGATCGGCGACGAAGCCTACCCACCCTATGAGCGCCCGCCCTTGTCCAAGGCGTTTCTCGCCGGCGAGCTGGAGGAGTCGCGCCTCTACTTCCGCAAGCCCCAGGCCTATGTGGAGAACGGCATCGACCTGCGGCTGGGAACGCGCGTCACCGCGCTCGACCGTGCCGCCGGCACGCTCGCCGTCGACGGGGGCGGGCTCGTCCCGTACGCCGCGTGCGTACTGGCGACCGGCAGCGGGGCACGCCCGCTCCCCGTCCCAGGCGCCGACCTTGCCGGCGTCGTCACGCTCCGCTCGCTCGACGACGCCAAGGATCTGCGCCAACGCATCGCCTCCGGCGGCCGGGTCGTTGTCGTCGGCGCCGGCTATATCGGCATGGAGATCGCGGCGAGCCTGACCAAGATCGGTGCCAAGGTCACCGTCGTCGAGGCGCTGCCCCGGATCATGCGGCGCGGGGTGGCGGCGGTGATCGCCACCCATGTCGCCGCCATCCACCGGGCGAAGGGCGTCGAGATCCTGACCGATGCCGGCGTCGAGGCGATATTGGGCGATGTGGGCGTCCGCGCGGTGCGCCTCAAGGGCGGCCGGGAGCTGGCGTGCGATCTGGTCGTCGTCGGCATCGGTGCTCTGGTGGACGACAGCCTTGCCCGTGATGCTGGGCTCGTCTGCGACGGCGGCGTCGTCACCGATGCGTGCGGGCGCACGGCGGACCCGCGCATCTTTGCCATCGGCGACGTCGCGGTGCAGGAGCACGCCTTTCTCGGCCGCCGCATCCGCCTCGAGTCGGTGCAGAACGCCACCGACCAGGCCAAGGCCGTGGCGCGGACGCTGGCGACCGGCAAGGCCACGCCGATGGTCGAGGTGCCGTGGTTCTGGACCCAGCAATTCGACATGATGATCCAGATGGTGGGGGTCGCCGCCGACGACCTCCACTGGGTCGTCCGCGGCGACCCTGCCGCTGGCGCCTTCACTGCCTTCGGCCTCGACGCGGGCCGGATCGCCGCCGTCCAAGCGGTCAACCGCGGCGCCGACTACGCCCTCGGCCGCCGGCTGGTGCGGGCGCGGGCGGAGGTTGACCCGGCGGTCTTGGCAGACGTTGGCACGGACCTGAAAGCGCTCGTCGCGCGCAACCGGTGACCTTCTCACCTGGGCGC
>CAYUKE010000296.1:0-4174 GCA_964445185.1 uncultured Geminicoccaceae bacterium | reverse complement strand
AAGCGCATGTGGTGTCGATGGCACGGGGAGTCCTGGCGATGGTGTCGTTCCCATATCGCCTCGAAGCCGAGGCGATGCAGAGCTTCGGTTTCAGAGACGCAACCGGTCGGAGCTTTGCATCGGACGACGGGTTCGCGTGGCTGTATCCCGGCCAACGGGGTCAGCTTGTCGGCACCTTCGATGGTCCGAGTGGTCGGTACGACATCGTCGTGCACTATTTCGACGAGGATGACGGACAGTCGTCGGTCGCCGTCGGCATTGACGGCGATATCACCCAGTTCGCGATGGACGACGACTTCGGCGAGAGTCGGCGCAGCGAGCGGAACGCGACCACGACGACAACGCACGAGGCCGTCGAACTCGATCCGGGCGATCGTATCTCGCTTTGGGCTGTGGCCGACCGCCGCGAGTACGCAGCGATCGATTTCATCGAGTTCGTCGAGGTTGGCGCATCAGATGATGATGCCGAGGTGGGTTCCCCGGCGGACGCGGTCGAGCGTTCCGCCGCGGGCAACGGCATCGGCGCCTTCGAGCGCGAGGTCGTGCGCCTCACCAACGAGTTCCGTGCCGAGCGGGGTCTCGACCCGCTGACGATCGACGCCGATCTCGCGGTGGCGGCCAAGCGACACAGCCAAGACATGGCCGACGCCGACTTCTTCAGCCACCGCGGCAGCGACGGCGGCAGCGTCGGCGATCGCGTCGACGCCGTGGACTATGATTGGTCGCGGGTCGGCGAGAACATCGCCGCGGGCTATCGCACACCGGAACAGGTTGTCCGCGCTTGGTCAGAAAGCTCGGCACACCTGCAGAACATCCTCACGCCGAGCTACGAGGAAATCGGCGTCGGCTTCGTCAACGACGGCCAGGGCGATCGCTACGGTACCTACTGGACCCAGGTGTTCGCGGATCCGGTCGATCTCTTCGGCTGAGCCCAAAAGCGCTCAAGCCGTCGGTGCCGCCGCCTCCGGCGGCACGGTGCGGCTGGTTGCGGTCGAGGCGAGGCCCAGGTCGTGCAGCACCGCGAAGGCGCAGGGGATGACGACGAGCACCAGCACCGTCGCCGCCATCAGCCCGAAGGCGATCGAGGTCACCAGCGGGACCAGCACCTGGGCCTGCAGGCTCGTCTCCGCCATGATCGGCGTGACTCCGGCGATCGTCGTGATTGAGGTCAGGAGTACCGCGCGGAAGCGGTCGCGGCTCGCTTGTTTCGCCGCGGCGACGACGTCGCCGAGTTCACCCGCGCGCAGCTTCACGAAGTTGACCAACAGGATGGAGTCGTTGACGACGATGCCGGCGAGCGCGCAGAAGCCGAGAATCGACGGCATCGACAGATCGAGGCCCATGGCCAAGTGGCCCAGCACGACGCCGATCGCCGCCATGGGTACGGCGAGCAGCACGATCACCGGCTCCGCGTAGCTCGCGAACAGGAAGCTCAACAGCAAGAACATGGCCAACATGCCCAGGAGAAAGGCGCGCTGCATGGAGCTTCCTGTCTCTCGCTGCTCGGCGCGCTCGCCCTCGAGGTTGACCGCGATCCCGGGATAGCGCCGCTCCAGCTCGGGCACGATGTCGACGAGTGCTTGATTGAGGAGCGCGTTGACGTTCACCTCTGTGCGATCGACGTTGCCGGTCAGCGTGGCGATCCGCACACCGTCACGCCGGTGGATCTGGGCGAGCCCCTGGCCCCACTGCAACGTGGCAATGGCGCCGAGCGGCACCGTCCGCCCGTCCGGCAGCATCACAGGGAAGACGTCGAGATCCTGTACGGCGGACAAACCCTGCGCACTGAGCTCGACGTTCACCTCCACGGTCTCGCGGCCCAGCTGGAGCTCGGCGGCCTCGTCGCCGGAGAGCGCCGCCCGCACCTGGCCGGCGAGCATCTGGCTGTCGAGCCCGAGTGCGCGCGCACCCTCGCGGAGCGCGAGCTGGATCTCCGGCTTGCCGGCGCGCAGGTCGTGCTGCAAGTCCGCGACGCCGGGGAAGCGCGCTAACCATGCCTGGAGTGCGTCGGCGGCCCTCGCGAGCATGCGGGCATCGTCACCGGCGATTTCGATTTCCAGGGCCCGCCCACCCGGCCCAATGATCGGCTCGGCGTACGCGATGACCGTGGCGTCCGGCACGATGCCGACGGCGTCGCGCCAGCCTTCCAACAGCTCCGGCACCGGGACGTGACGCTCGGCGTTGGGGACGAGGTCGACGACGACGCTGGCCAGATGTGCGCCAGTCTCCTCGACGTCGGCGTTGCTGCCGTAGCGGACGAAGCGGGCGCGGACGAGCGAGCGTCCGGCGGGATGCGTTGCGGCCGTCGCCGAGTCCAGGGTGTCGAGACCGGCCATAATGCGGTCAACCACCGCCTCGGTGCGCGACAGCGGCGTGCCCTGCGGCATCAGCACGCGCGCCTCGATCGTATCGCCCTCGAGGTCGGGAAAGGCGCGGAACCCGACGGTGCCGCCGAAGACCAGCGCCAAGGCGACGAAGAACGTCCCGAAGGCGAGGCCGAGCACGAGATAGCGCCATTCGACGCAGCGATCGATCAGCGGCCCGACGACATCGTCTCGGAGCGCTTCGAACCGACCGCGGAACCAGCGGTGGAAGCGTGACGGTCGATCCTTGGCGAACGCGCTGGCGACGTGGTGCGGCAACACAAGGAACGCTTCGACCAGACTGAAGGCGAGAACGATGATCAACACCACCGGCACGACCGTGAGGACGTTGCCGATCCGACCTTCGAGGAAGGCCAAAGGGAGGAACACACAGATCGACGTCGTGAACGAAGCGAGGACGCTCGGCACGACCTGCCCGACTCCCTCGACCGCCGCGTCGAACGGGGCGAGGCCCTGCTGCAGGCGCGTTGCGATGTTCTCGGCGATGACGATGCTATCGTCCATGATCACGCCAATTGCGATCAGGAGCGCGACCATCGTGATCATGTTGATCGAGTAGCCGATCGCCACCATGACCGCGAGCGCGGCCAGGAAGGTCGCCGGCAGCGCCATCGCCACCCAGAAGGCGAACCGGAACGAAAAGAACGCCCACATCACCAGAAAGACGAGAACGAGACCGTAGGCGCCGTTCTCAAGCAGGAGATCGAGCCGATCCCTGACGATCGACGCGCTGTCACGGGTCAGGACGTAGCGCACGTCGGGCGGTGCCGCTTCCCGCTCGACCTCGAGGAATTCCAAGACGCTCCGCATCACCCGTAGCGTGTCCTGTTGGTCGGTCTTGCGGATCTCCAGGACTGCCGCGCGCTCGCCGTCGAGCTCGATGCGGACGGCATCGTCGTCGAAGGTCTCGGTGATCACCGCGAGCTGGCCGAGGCGAACCTCCCCGCCGCTGTCACCGCCGATGATGACCAGGTCGCGGAAGCTCTCGGCCGAGCGGCGCTTGTCGGCCAGACGGACGAGCAGGTCCCGCCCCTCGGTCTCGATCGTGCCGGTCGGCAGATCCAGGCTCTGACGGCGGATGACGTCGGCGATCTGCGGAAGATCGAGGCCGAAGCGGCGCAGCATCGCCGGGTCGAGCGCGATCCGGATCTCGGGCTCGGCGAAGCCTTGGATGTCGATGGTGCGAGCGGTGGTCTGTCGCAGCAGACGCGTCTTCAGGTCCTCGGCGTAGCGCTTCAGGTCGCGCTCGCTCATCGGTCCCGTCACCGCGAGCGAAACGACGCGATCGGTGAGATTCAGCTCGCGAACGACCGGCGTTTCGGCGAGGTCGGGAAACGAGTCGATCGCGTCGATCTCGGTGCGGATGTTGGCGATGAAGCGGGTCAGATCGCCGCCATCGCGCATGTCGGCGCTCGCGGTGACGACCCCTTCGCGCGCTGCACAACGCAGCTCATCGAGGTCGACGAGACCCTCCAGCGCCTCTTCGATGACGAGGCAGATGGCCTCCTCACCCTCTTCGGCGGAGGCGCCGGGATAGGGCACCGTGACGGCGACGCTGTCGGTCTCGAAGTCGGGGAACGTCGCGCGCTGGAGCTGCGGCAGGCTCAACAGGCCCACCGCCATCATCAGCACCATCAGCAGGTTGGCGGCGGTCGGATGGCGCGCGAACAGCGCGATCACGGGCTCGCCTCGCCAAGGGCGGCCACGCCCGCGGTCGGGCTCGGCATTGGTGCGAGCCTGGAGCCGGCGACGGCGGGCGAGAGCGGGGTCACGACGACGCGGTCGCCGAT
>CAYUKE010000295.1:0-4176 GCA_964445185.1 uncultured Geminicoccaceae bacterium | reverse complement strand
GACCTTGGCGCTTGCCCGCGGCGACGAGCCGTTGGTGGCTTTCGGCAAGGGCGTGGCCGCCGGCGCGGCGACCGCGATGACCTCCGGCACCGAACTTTGCCACCGCGAGGATATCGAGCGGATCTTCGAGCGCGTCCGGGTCGATCTGTAAGCGGGCCCGAGCGTTCTCCTGAGAAGCAATATTATGTAAAAAGTGCTTCTGCCATGGGCGCGCAGCCGGGCTGGTCTGCAGCCCGTCGCCCCGCTAGCGTCCACGCCTAGTCGCGCCGCTCGGTGTCGGGACTTCTGCACATGCCTTCGCCTGAAGATCTCGAAGGTCACGGCTGGCCGTCGTGGCTTGCTGAATACACGACCGTGGACGGCGTCTACGACGAGTGCCTCGGCCCCGACGGCCGGCCGCGCCCCCACTGGCACGGCCTACTGCGTGCGCTCGCGGAGTTCTCCGCCGATCAGCTCGATGAGCGGCAGCGCCACCTGGGTCGCAAGCTCCAAGCGAGCGGCGTCGCCTTTAACGTCTATGCCAGGCCCGAGGATCGGAAGGCCGCCTGGGACCTGGACCTGCTTCCGGTCGTGCTCAGCGACGACGATTGGCGTAGCTTGGAAGCAGCCGTTGTCCAGCGTGTGCGGCTCGCCGAGCTGGTGCTGAGCGATCTCTACGGTCAGCGGCGCCTGCTGAACGAACCTATGTTGCCACCTGCCTTGGTCTTTGGCTCGGATGAGTTCCTCTGGCCGTGCACGCAATGGCAGGCCCCGCCGCCCCGTTTCGTCTCAACCTACGCCCTCGACGTCGCCCGTGACCCCGACGGGAACTGGATCATCCTTTCGGACCGCTCCGACACGCCGATCGGTCAGGGTTGGGTTGTCGCCAGCCGCGTCGCGCTTGCCCAAGCCCTGCCCGCGGTCTTTCTGGACGCAGGCGTACGCCGCCTCGGCGGCTATCTCAGCGACTTGAACGCGTCGCTTCTCGAGAGCGCGGGCGAGCGCGGCCGGGCGATCATGCTGACCGCGGGCCCGGAAGATCCCGGCTACTTCAGTCACGCCTACCTGGCCCGCTATCTCGGGCTGCCGCTCGTCGAGTCGGTCGACCTCACCCAGCGCGACGGGCGCCTGTTCGTCAAAACGCTCGAGGGACTTCAGCCTGTGGGGGCGATTCTGCGCAAGCGGCAAGGCCGGCTCCTCGATCCGCTCTACCTCCCAGGCCTCGGCCATGACGGAACGCCGGGCCTGCTCGATGCCGCCCGCCTCGGTGAAGTCCGTTTGCTCAACGCGCTCGGCAGCGGGGTTGTGCAGCACCGGGTCCTCGGCGCCTTCGCCGAGCCGCTCGCACGGCACCTCCTCGACGAGGCGCCGCTGCTGGCCGATGCCCCGGTTCGTTGGCTCGGCGAGCGGAGCGCGCGGCTGGAGGTCATCGCCAGCCCGGCATGGCGCATCGGCCCTCTGACGGCGCGTCAGGACCCCGGCATCCGACCAGACCCACTGCCCGTCGAGATTCCGCAAGAGACTTTGGCGCGGCAGCTCGCCCGTGAGGGCCACCGATGGATCGCCGAGCGCGCCGTGCCACTGGCAACGACGCCGTGCTGGCGCAACGGCCGGTTGCAACCGGTGCCTTGGGCGCTTCGCCTGTTCGCCTGCGTGGTCGGCGACGAGGTCCACGTCCTACCGGGTGGCCTTGGCCGGTTGTCGCCGCGTCCGTCAACGCTGGGCTTGCCTTCGGGCGCGGGCAGCAAGGACGTCTGGGTCATGGCGCGTGGCGACGACACGCCGGTCCCGCCCTTGCTCAGCGGGCGGATGAACCGCGTGACCCTGCAACGTGAGGCACGCGACGTCCTCTCCGGAACGGCAGACGCGCTCTACTGGCTCGGTCGCTACACCGAGCGCGCGGAGGCGACGCTGCGAACGCTGCGCGCCGTGCTGTCGCGGCTGATGGAGGCGGGTGCTGCCGCCGACACGGCCCGACTAATGGGTCATCTGATGGACGTGCCTCTCGCCGCGAGCGCAACGGACGCCTCACCGGCGGACTGGTTGGCTGGGGCCATCGCCACGCTGCTGCAGGCGCCGGAGGCGCCCAACGGCCTGCCAACCGCGCTCGCCGCGATCCGGCGGAACGGAGCGCTCTCCCGCGGCGTGTTGAGCCAGGACGGCTGGAGCGCCCTCACCGGCTTCGTCAATGATCGCCGCTGGTCGCAGGCGCTTGGGCCCATTCTGGCGCAACCGCCGCTGGACCTCGTCGACGATGGGATCCGCCAGCTCCTGGCCTTCTCCGGCAGCGTCGGCGAGCACATGACCCGCAACGACGCTTGGCGGTTTCTCGATATCGGCAAGCGGATCGAGCGCGCGCTGCAGATTGCTGTGCTTTCCCAGCGCGGCGTGAGGCCGCCCGACGACGTCGACCGCGAGGCCGCGCTCGCTGCCCTGCTTGAAATCGGCGACAGCTACATGACCTACCGCTCGCGCTACGTCACGGTGCCCATGGCCGTCCCCGTGCTCGACCTGCTGCTGTTGGACGAGACCAATCCCCGTGGCCTCGCCCATCAGGTCGCGCAGCTCGAAGCGGTGTTGTTGGGCTTGCCGAATGACGGCGTCTATCGTTCGCCGCCGCAACGGACGGCTCTCCGGTTGCTGGCGCGCCTGCGTTCGACGGACGCCGGCTCGCTAGCGCCGACCGGGCCGGGCGACGCGCTTGAGGTCCTCGTCGACGAGGTCCGCGCGGCGCTGCGGACGGCATCGGACGAACTCCACCGCGCTTACTTCGTTGTCGCGGAGCGCGCCACGACGACCTTCGGCACCGTCGGGCCCGAGCAATGAGCACCTACGCCGTTCACCATCGCACGGCCTACGCTTACGCCGCGCCAGTCGCGCTCTCGCATCACCTTCTTCACCTAGAGCCGCGGCCGACCTGGCGACAGCGCCTTCAGGCGCACGCGCTGGACATCCAACCGAAGCCCAACTGGACCGATCGGCGGCACGATGCCTTTGGCAACCCGGCCCGCGCGATCACCTTCGATCGCGAGCACAGCCATCTCGTCGTGGAAGCGAGGTCGACGATTGAGGTCATGCCGCCCACCTTGCCGTCGCCCGCATCGACCTCGCCTTGGGAACGCGTGGTCCGGCTCTGCGGTGTCGGCGCCTCGCCGGCGGCCCTCGACGCGGCGCGATTCGCCTTCCCCTCCCCGTTCACGCCGATAACCGACGATGTTGAGACGTTCGCTCTGGCAAGCTTCGCCGGCGAGCGGCCCGTGCTCGACGCGGTGCTGGATCTGAACCATCGGATCCATAGCGAGTTCGCGTTCGATGCGAACGCGACAACGATCGCGACACCGGTGGACGAGGTGCTGCGCCTGCGGCGCGGCGTTTGCCAGGACTTCGCCCATCTGATGCTGGCGGCGTTGCGGGTCGTCGGCCTGCCCGCTCGCTACGTGAGCGGCTACCTCTTGACGCGACCGCCGCCGGGGGAACCGCGCCTGCAGGGCGCAGATGCGAGCCACGCCTGGGTCAGCGTCTGGCTGCCGGACCATGGTTGGATCGATGTCGACCCGACCAACGACCTGATGCCAAAGGACGAGCACGTGACGCTCGCCTGGGGACGCGACTATGGCGACGTCAGTCCGGTCGCCGGCGTCGTTTACGGCGGCGGCGCGCATTCACTCGTCGCGACGGTGGACGTCACGCCAGTGCAACCCGAGGGTTTCGTTTGAGGTCCGTGGCACTGTGCGCGGTTGACGCAAGTTGCTCGACGCCTCCAGACGCGGCACGATGCTCTGGCAACGCTAGCTCAAGAAGGGGGGGCAGCCGATGACCGCGACAACGCAGGGTCTCAACTACCGAGGCTTTACCGCGCGTGTCTATTATGACGAGGAAGAGGGTCTCGTGCTTGGACATGTCCCGACGAGCAAAGGGAGTATCGAGTTCCGCTGCACGTCGATTGCCGCTGTCCAGCCGGAGATGCACAAAGTTGTCGACGCGTTCCTCCGCGACCATCCGGACGCTAAGCCCGGTTACGGCAAGCGCTGACGCGCCGCCAGTGGCGCGGCGCGTTCAGACGAGTCTCGGCTGGACGTGGCGAAGCTGAACGGTTCCAGCGGGTAAGTGCACAGACGCCATCGAAGCTGCTCGCTTCGATGGCGTCGATGCACTCGGCCCTGACAGGGCTATCCGGTCGTGGCACGCCCCCCGTCT
>CAYUKE010000294.1:0-4188 GCA_964445185.1 uncultured Geminicoccaceae bacterium | reverse complement strand
CCTGCTCCCTTACCTCGAAGCTATCATGCGCGTGTACAACCTGCATGGCCGTCGGGACAACAAGTACAAGGCGCGGATCAAGATCCTCGTCCACGAGCTCGGCGTGGATGCGTTTACCCGAGAAGTGGAGGCCGAGTTCGCGGCCATCGACAGGGCGAGCATCGCGGTCGATCCGGCGCTGATGCGGTCGATCGAGGCCGCCTTCGCGCCGCCGGTCTACGCTGTCGTCGATGCGACGGCGCCGCGGTTCGAGCGCGCCAGGGCAGAAAGCGCGGCCTTCCGCCTTTGGGCGGAGGTGAACGTGACTGAGCACAAGGTTCCAGGTTTCGCCGCCGTAACGGTGAGCCTCAAGCCGATCGGCGGTGTGCCGGGTGATGCCACCTCCGAGCAGATGCGCGCGCTCGCCGATGCCGCCGATCGCTTCGGCTTCGGCGAGCTCCGCGTCACCCATGAACAGAACATCGTGCTGCCGGACGTGCGCCTCGACCGCCTGCCGGCCCTTTGGTACGACCTGCAGGCGCACGGGCTCGACACACCGAACCGTGGCCTCGTGACGGACATCATCGCCTGCCCCGGGCTGGACTACTGCTCGCTCGCCACCGCGCGATCGATCCCAATTGCCCAGGCCATCTCTGAGCGGTTCGCCGATCCGCAGCGCCAAGCCGAGATCGGCCCGCTGGCGATCAAGATCTCCGGCTGCATCAACGCCTGCGGGCACCATCATGTCGGTCACATCGGCGTGCTCGGGCTGGAGAAGAACGGCGAGGAATTCTATCAGCTGACGCTCGGCGGCGCCGCGGATCAAGACGCGGCGCTCGGCAAGCGGGCCGGACCCGGCCTCGCCGCGGACGAGGTGCCCGGCGCGATCGAGCGTTTGGTTGACCACTATCTCGCGGCGCGGGAGGCGCGGGAGACGTTCCTGCAGACCTATCGCCGCCTCGGTCACGATGCCTTCAAGGAGGTGCTGCATGCCCTTGGTGACCGCTGACGGGTTCGTCCACGATCGCTGGCGTCGCGTCGACGTCGACGACGCCCTCGACGGGGCCGGGCTGATCGTCGCCCTCGACCGCCTCGATGAGGCGCTGGCGAGCGGGATCACGCCGCTCGGCGTCGAGATCGGCGCGGATACGGATCTGAACCTGCTCTTGAAGCGCCTGCACTCGATCGCGCTCATCGCGATCCGCTTCGACAGCTTCCGCGACGGCCGCGGCTTCTCGGTCGCGCGGCGGCTCCGCCAACTCGGCTACAGCGGTAGGCTTCGGGCGACGGGGTCCGTCATCGCCGATCAGTGGGCGTTCCTGCGCGACTGCGGCATCGATGAGGCGCTGATCGACGATTCGCTCGCGACGCGCCAGCCGGAGTCGGCTTGGCTGCAAGCGGCGACGGCGATCTCGGGCTCCTATCAGCACCGACTGGCCGGGACGGTGCGTGCGGAGGGCGCGTGGCACCTGTGAGCCTTCAGGCCGCGCCGGCAACCTCGCCGGATCCGGCCGGGCTCGAGCGTGCCTATGGGGGCCTCGACGCGGGCGCGCTTGTGGCGACTGCGCTGAGCGGCGATGCGTTCGGCGCCGTCGCCATCGTCTCGTCGTTCGGTGCGGACAGCGCCGTTCTGCTGCATGTGGCGAGCGAGGTGAATCGGGACACGCCGATCCTCTTCGTCGACAGCGGCAAGCACTTTCCGGAAACGCTCGCGTATCGCGACCGCTTGACCGAGCTTCTAGGACTCCGCGCGGTTCGGACGGTGGCGGCGACCGCAGCCGAGCTTCGCGCCCAGGACCCGGCCGGCGTTCGCCACCGGGTCGACCCGGACGGCTGCTGCGAGCTGCGCAAGGTGCGCCCGCTGGAGACGGCGCTCGCGCCGTTCGACACGTGGATCAACGGGCGTCGGCGCGAGCAGGCGGCGACGCGCGCCGACCTCCCGCGCTTCGAGCGCGACGCTGCCGGGCGCTTGAAGCTCAACCCCCTGCACGACTGGTCCCGAGAGATGGTTGCCGCGTATCTGCGCCGCCACGACTTGCCGCGTCACCCGCTCGTTGCGCAAGGCTATCCGTCGATCGGCTGTGCCGCCTGCACCAGCCGGGTTCGGGGCGGGGAAGATCCGCGTGCTGGCCGCTGGCGTGGGACCGACAAGACCGAATGCGGTCTGCACCTGGTCGACGGTCGGCTGCAGGCCGCCGCGGCGCGCAGGTAGCGCGCAACCGCGGCGCGGCCGGGTAGCCGCGATGCCCAATCAATCGGCTGCCGGTGTCTCCACCAGCGCTCGGGCGAGCGCCAGCAGCAGCAAGAGCGCGCCGCCGAGCACACCCGCTGCACCCAGCCAGCCGGTAGCGTCGAACACCAGACCCAGCAGCAGCGCGCCCGCGAGCCCGCCCATATAGTAGGCGGTGAGATAGAGACCGTTCGCGGCCGCGTGGTCCCGCCGGGCCGTGCGGCCGACAAAGCCGGTCACCGCAGCCTGCGCGAAGAACGTCGCGACGCCGATCAGGGCGAGGCCGAGAAGGATCGACGGCAGCCAAGCGAGGACGGTCATCGCCAGCCCGACGATCGCAACCAGACCGGCGAACACGAGCGTGCGTCGCGCGCCCCGCGTGCGCGCCACCCCCCCCGCATAGGGCGTCGTCACGACCGCAGGCAGGAAGACCAGAAAAACCACCCCCACCAGCGCAGCCGGGACGCCGACGCGCGGGTCGACCAGCCAGAAGTTCACGTAGGTGAAGACGCCGACGAACACGAACAGCAGCAGGAAGCCGATGGCGAAGCTTGCCCGCAGCTTCGGCTCCGCCCAGTGCGCGGCCCATGCGGCAAAGGGGTGGCCGCCGCCGGGGCCCTGTGGTCGCTGAGCGTGAAGGACGGCGTAGGCGAGCGCCGCGCCGGCGAGGTTGAGCACGGCGAAGCCGGCAAAGCTCTGGCTGACGCCGACCCAGTCGGCGAGGCCCGAGGCCAGCATCCGGCCGACCAGATTGGCCACGACGTTGCCGGTGACGTAAGCCGCCATGGCGCCGGCGGCTGCGGTTTTGTCGCAGCGTTCGGAGAGATACGTCATCGTCAGCGTGAACGCCGTTGCCATGCACGCGCCTTGGGCGATCCTGAGCAGGGCGAACAGTGTCACCGAGGTGGTGAAGCTCAACAGCAGCGTCGGGACCGCGAGCAGCGCCAGGCTGATCCAGATGCCCCTGCGGCGGTCGATCCGGTCCGCGTAGTAGGCGACCACCAAGCCCGCGATGGTCATGCCGATCGTGCTCGCGTTGACCGCGAAGCCCATGGTGCCAGGGTCGACCCCGTAGTGCTCCGTAAGCCTCGGCAGGATGGCTTGCGCGCCGAACAGGTCGACAAGAGTGAGAAAGGCGATGATGCCGATGACGACGCCGCGCCGCCAGACATCGGCGGGCGTCATGCCAGCAAGCAGGTCCATGCGGGCCGTGGCCATGGGATGTCTCCGTCGGGCTTGGCAGTCGGCGCGCTTGGCGCGGGGCCGGGCGGGCTAGCAGGCGCTAAATCGCGTCCTGATAGATGTCGATCGCGAGCATCTTGACGGGCACGTCACCGTTGGTCTCCCACCGGTGCGAAACCCCTTGCGCTTGTAACGAAACGCCGTCGGGTCGGTACTCGGTAGGCGCCGCCTTGTCGCTGCCGTGCTCGATCAGCTTGCCTCCGAGAAAGTAGATCATTGCCGGACGGTTGGCGTGACTGTGGACCGGCACCACCCCATCGGGCTCCAAGGTCCAGAGCCGCAGCCGCAGATTGCGGCCGGCCGTAGCGGGGATCTCGGCGCCGAGGTCGACAACGCCGACCGTTTCGGCGTGGATAGCTCGGGCTTCGCGCGGTCCGTCGTGCTTTTCGGCGGCAAGCGCAGCGGGCGCAATAGCTGCCGCAGCGGCGAAGAGAGTGATCGGGAGATAGCGCATGCACGTGCTCCTGAGCGTCGGTCACCGCGTTCTGATGTCCGCGTGACGGCCGTGGTTGCGGTCTGTGGCCCGGACGCGCACTTCACGGCGCTTCACGAACGCGTCGACGGCGGATGGAGCCGCTACTTCCGTCGCGTTCCATCCTGTGAGGGCGTTCGCTACCAACCGACGACCACCGCGCCGCACGCCGGCGGCGCCCCCTAGAAGCCAGCCGGAGGCACGATGATGGCCAAGATCAGCGTCAAGAACCCGGTCGTCGAACTCGACGGCGATGAGATGACCC
>CAYUKE010000293.1:3209-4248 GCA_964445185.1 uncultured Geminicoccaceae bacterium | reverse complement strand
CGGCTGATCGAGAGCTCGAACCCTTCGCGGCGCATGGTCTCGATGAGGATCGCCAGCTGTAACTCGCCGCGGCCTGCCACCTCGAAGGCCTCGCCGGCGCCTTCTTGGGTGATCTTGAGCGCGACATTGCCCTCGGCCTCGCGCATCAGCCGGTCGCCGATCAGCCGCGAGGTCACCTTTGAGCCCTCGCGACCGGCAAGCGGGCTGTCGTTGACCGAGAAGGTCATCGCCAGGGTCGGCGGGTCGATCGGCTGCGACGGCAGCGGCGCCGTCGCGTGAAGCTCACAAAGCGTGTCGGCCACCGTCGCCTCGGTGAAGCCCGCCAGGGTGACGATGTCGCCGGCCTCGGCCGCCTCCAGCGGCGTCCGCACGAGACCGCGATAGGCGAGGATCTTGGTGACCCGCACCTGCTCGATCAGCGAGCCGTCGCGGCCCAGCGCCTTGAGCGTGGTGTTGGGCAGAAGCCGGCCGGTGCTCACCTTGCCGGTCAAGAGGCGGCCGAGATAAGGGTCGGCCTCCAGCGTCGTCGCCAGCATCGCGAACGGCCCGTCGTCGATCACCTGCGGCCGGGGCACGTGGCGCAGCACGACGTCGAACAGCGGCGCCAGGCTGTCGCGCGGTCCTTCGTCGAGGTCGAGCGTCGCCCAGCCCTGCTTCGCTGAGGCGTAGACGTGGGGGAAGTCGAGCTGGCGCTCATCCGCTTCGAGCGCGACGAACAGGTCGAACATCTCGTCGAGGACCTCGTCCGCCCGCTGGTCCGGCTTGTCGACCTTGTTGATGACGACCATCGGCGCGAGGCCGAGCTTCAGCGCCTTGCCGAGGACGAACTTGGTCTGCGGCATCGGCCCTTCGGAAGCGTCGACCAGGACGACCACGCCGTCGACCATCGACAGGATGCGCTCGACCTCGCCGCCGAAATCGGCATGGCCGGGCGTGTCGACGATGTTGATGCGAACGCCCTCCCAGACGACGGACGTGCACTTGGCGAGGATCGTGATCCCGCGCTCGCGCTCGAGGTCGTTCGAATCCATCGCCCGCT
>CAYUKE010000293.1:0-3199 GCA_964445185.1 uncultured Geminicoccaceae bacterium | reverse complement strand
GCGTCGTCTTGCCGTGGGCGACATGGGCGATGAAGGCGATGTTCCGGAGATACATCGAGCGCAGCCGGGCAGGTCCAGGGGATGCGTGCTTCTACACGATGCCTCCGCAGGCGCCAATCGCGACGCCGCGCTTGTGCCGGCGGCCGAGCCGGGGCACCTTCCCGGTGGACCTGCTGATGTGGAGCGGACCATGCACCGCCGCATGCGCCGAGAACGTCTTTCTCCCTGGGTCGAGCTGATCGAAATCGACGTCGGTCCGGTGGATCGGCCGCAGACCCATCTCGCCTTGGGCCTCGCCGACTACGCCACCGTGCTGGGCTTCCTGCCGACCGGATCGGTCATGCTGGTCCGCCAGTACCGGCCACTGCTCGATGACCTCACCATCGAGCTGCCGGGCGGCATGGTCGACCCAGACGAGGCCCCGCTGGACGCCGCCGCCCGCGAGTTCCACGAGGAGACCGGGCACCGGCTCGCCGCCTGTCACGCGCTCGCGCCCCTCTGTGTCGACGGCGGGCGGCTCACGAACCGCACCCACGGCGTCGTCGCCCTAGTCGAGCCCGCCCGCAGCGGCCCCGGCGAGCGCGGCATCGAGGTCGTCGAGGAACGCTGGAGCGCATTTCTGGAACGCGTCGCCACGGGCGGCCTGGTGCACGCCCACCACGCCGCCATCATCGCCCTCGCCCTCGCCGATCAGGCGGCAGCGCGTTTCCTCGCCACCCACGGCATCGTCCTGTCCGAGCCTGCGCCGGCGCTCGAAAGCGCCGGCTGACGTCGACACCTTGCCCGCAATCCGTCCTGGGCCATTCTTATAAGCCCACGCGGGAAGGAGCGGACGATGCGCCTCGCCACAGTAGCATTGGCCATGACGACGCTGGCCTTCGGCGCCCGTGGCGAGGAGCTTCACCTGACGACGCACCCGCTCGTCGGCACCATCGCCGATGTGGCGGACGGCCGCGTGATCGACCGGGGCGCGCTCGAGGCGATCCTGACCGACGCCGACTTCGTCATCCTCGGCGAGAAGCACGACAATGCACGCCACCACGCGATCCAAGCGGAACTCGTCGACACGCTCGGCGCAGCCGGCCGATTGCGCACCGTCGCCTTCGAGATGTTCCCGCGCGACCGCCAGCTCGCCATCACGCGCCACCTGCAGGCGGGCGGCAGCGCCGCGGCCCTCGCCGCCGCCGTGGATTGGGCGGATCTCGGCTGGGGCCCCTGGACTTGGTACGGCCCGATCGTGCATGCCGCGGTCGATCACGGGGCGATCGTCACCGCGGCCGATCTTGATGGCACCGAGGTGCGCGCCGTCTACCGAGACGGCTTCGACGTGTTCAGCGACCCCTTCGTCGAGCGCACGGGCCTCGGCGAGGCGCTCGCCGCGGACGATCAGGCCGCCCGCGAGGCGGCCATGGTCGAAGCCCATTGCGGCCACGCGTTGGGCGACGGGGCGACATCAATGGTGGCCGTGCAGCGGGCGCGCGACGCGATGATGGCCGATCGCCTCGCCACCCTCGCCGGCCGCGAGCAGGGTGTGCTGGTCACCGGCAACGGCCATGCCGACGTCGGGCTCGGCGTGCCGCCCGTGCTTGCTCGCCTGCGACCCAACGCCACCGTCGTGAGCCTCGGTCTGGTCGAGGTCGAGCCGGACTGGACCGAGGTGCCGGCCGACCTTCCGTTCGACTATGTTTGGCTGACGGCGCGCGCGAAGCCAGTGGAGTTCGACTACTGCGCCGACCTCAATCCTTGGCGCGGCTAGCTTAAGCCTGCATCTCGAATGCGCGGCGGGGCGGCTCGGACTTGAGCCGCCCCGCCTTGCGATTGGGCACACACCTCAGGCGGCGCGGAGACCTTCGAGGAAGGCCCGAACCTTGGCGTCGAGCTCGCTCGCGTGGCCGCCGAGCTCCGTCGCCGCCTCGGTTAGGTTGGCCGCGGCCGCGTCGCTGTCGCCGGCGACCCGGGCGACCTCGCCGACGATGCTGGAGACCTCGCTGTTGCCCTTCGCCGCTTCTTGAACGTTGCGCGCGATCTCCTCGGTCGCCGCCGTCTGCTCCTCCATCGCTGCCGCGATCGAGCTGGCGATCTCGTTCATCCGCTGGATCACTTGGCCGACGCCGTCGACATCGCCGGCGGTCGCCTTGCTGACGGACTGCAACTCGCCGATCTGCGCCGCGATTTCCTGCGTCGCCTTGGCCGTCTGACCGGCGAGCGACTTGACCTCCTGCGCGACCACGGCGAAGCCGCGGCCGGCATCGCCGGCCCGCGCCGCCTCGATCGTCGCATTCAGCGATAGCAGGTTGGTCTGCTCGGCGATCGCGGTGATCATCTCGACCACGCTGCCGATCTTCGATGCGCTTTCGACCAGACGCTCCATCGTCGCCTGCACCCGGCTGGCCGCTTCCGCCGCCTCGCCGGCTATCCGCTGCGACTCGCCGAGCTGGCCCGAGATCTCGCGCACCGACGAGGCCATCTCTTCGGCCGCCCCGGCCACCGTCTGCACGTTGGCCGAAGCCTCCTCCGCCGCCGACGCCACGCTGGTGGTCTGGTCCTTGGTCGTGCTCGCCGCCGACTTCATCTGGCTCGCCGTCGCCTGCAGGCCGCCCGCGGCGGTGGCCACGGTCTCGATCACGCCACCGACCTCGCCCTCGAACGAATCGGCGAGCTTGCTTGTCATCTGCTGACGCTCGACACCCGCAGCCTTGAACACCTGAAGCGCCGCCGCCATGGCGCCGACCTCGTCCTTGCGTCCCTGATGCGGCACGTCGGCCGTGTAGTCACCGTCGGCGATCCGGCCCATAGCGGTGGTGATCATGCTCAGCGGGCGAGCGATGGCGCGGCCAAGGAAAACGGCGATCGCAATGCCGATCGCGAGGGCCACGGCGACGAACACCAGTGTCGTGAGCTTGGCCTGCTCGGCCTCGTCATGCGAGCTGGTGGAAAGCAGCTTGGAGTCGGCGACCGCACTGGTCTTGACGTCCGCAGCCCAGCCACTGATCGCGAACCCGGCCTGGTCGATCGCCTCGGCCCTCAGCGCGTTCCGCTCGAAGATCACGTCCGCGACCTGCTCTGCGGTCGACGCGTAGGTTTCCACCAGATCGACGACCTCCGCGAGCAGCCGACGCCGCTGAAAGTTCTGAACGCTGCCATCGAGCTCCTGCAGGAGCTTCTGGGTCTTCTCAAGTTCTTCGACGAACCGGTCACG
>CAYUKE010000292.1:0-4251 GCA_964445185.1 uncultured Geminicoccaceae bacterium | reverse complement strand
CCCCTACGCACCCCTTGGGCGCGGCTTCCTGACCGGACGGTTCAGCGACGGTTTCAAGCCGGAGGAAGGCGACTTCCGCGCCTCGCTCCCCCGGTTTCAGCAGAGCGCCCTTGCAACCAACCGCCGGATTGCGGACCTGGTCAGCAGTTTCGCCACCCGGAAGGGATGCACGCCGGCGCAACTGTCTCTGGCCTGGCTGTTGGCGCAGGGTGACGACGTCGTCCCCATTCCGGGCACGAGATGCGTCGTACATTTGCGGCACAACGCTGGCGCGTTGGACGTGGCACTGACCGGAGGCGAATGCGAGGAACTCGAGCGCGGCCTCGCGGCCCTCCCTGTCGCGGGGTCACGCTATACCGAAGAGGGGATGAAGGGCGTGGACGTGTGATCTGCGATCCCGACTCGCTCTACCGCCCCATCAACCAATGCTCCGCGAAGTCCTCATAGCGGCCTGAAGGCCAGGCTGTGCCGACGTCTAAAGGACATCCAACGTCGACTTCGGCGGTCCTGTTGCGGTTACATCACCAGCACGCGCCGCTTCTCCAGCCCCGCCGCGAACGCCGCTAGTCCCTCGACGCAGCTCGCCCGGCGCTCCACGTTTCCGCGGGAGGGAGAGGGGTCGGTGCGGATCTGCGTTCTGGTGGTGCTCGCCCTGGCTGCGGTGCAGCCGGCGGCTGGGGTCGAGGTCGAGGTGGCGAGCGGCACCTATCAGGTGCGCGCGCCTGACGGCTGGGACGAGCGGTTGCCGCTGCCGGTGCTGGTCGCGTTCCACGGCTATTCGGCCACGGGCTCGGCGATGACGACGAACGCGGCGTTGGCGGACCTCGCCGCGGAGCACGGCTATCTTCTCGTCGCGCCGGACGGTCGTGCCAACAGCCGCGGCGTGACGAGCTGGTCGCACCAAGGCTCGCCGGCGCAGAACCGCGACGAGTTTGCCTTCATCGACGCGGTGCTGGCGGACGTCAGGGGCCGCTTTCCGGTGGCGTCGGGCTTGCCGGTCTTCGTCGGCTTCTCGCAAGGGGCATCGATGGTTTGGGATCTCGCTTGCCAGCGCGGCGGCGCGTTCGGCCGCTACGTGGCCGTCGGGGGCGGCTTCTGGCAGCCCATGCCCGAGGCTTGCCGCTCGCCGGTCGGCGACCTCATCCACGTGCACGGGCTCGATGACGCCATCGTGCCGCTCGAAGGCCGCCCCATCGGCACGCGCTGGCATCAAGCCGACATCTTTGCCGGCTTGGAGCGCTTCAAAGCGGCGGCCAGGTGCCCGGCGGCACCGGAGCGGCTGAATCGCGACGGCGCGCTGCATTGCCGCACTTGGAGCCATTGTGCGGCCGGACGCCTCACGCTTTGCTTACATCCGGGCGGGCATACGTTTCCGCTTGGGCCTCTTGCGCGGGTGCTCGAGGGCGAGTGAACGGATCGAAAGCGTCATTCAATCCCGAAGAGCTTGCGGTTAGTGTCGCGATACACAGCCGCCGCGCGATGATCAGGGGGAGGGCTTCGCGTTGGATGAACTCAGCTTCGCCGAGTTTCCGGAAACGAGTCGCGAAGTCTGGCGTGCCGCCGTCGACAAGGTTCTGAAGGGCGCGGATTTCGACAAGCGGCTCGTCAGCCGCCTCGAGGACGGGCTGCGCGTCCAACCGCTTTACGGCGCCGACGAAACACTGGACTCGGGCACACCGGGCTCGTTTCCGTTCGTGCGCGGCACGCAAGCCGCGGGCGTGCGCTGGCGCGTGGAACAACGCCAGGCGCACCCGGACCCGGCGACGGCCAACGCGCAAGCGCTCGACGACCTGCAGCGCGGCGCCGACGGACTGAGGCTCGCCATCGCCGATCCCGTCGCGGCTGAGCCGACCGGGATCTGCCTTGCCGATCCGGCCGACCTCGCGCCTGTCCTCGACGGCGTGTTCACCGACATGGCCGCGGTCAGCCTCGATGCCGGCAGCCGTGCCCCGGCGTTCGGCAAAGCGCTCCTGGACCTTTGGCAAAGCCGCGGGCATGCGAGCACGGCGTCCGGCGATCTTCACATCGATCCCCTCGCGACGCTTGCCCACCACGGCCGGCTCGACCGCGAGCTGGCGCAGAGCTTCGCCGAAGCCGCGGCGGTCGCCACGGCCGCCGCCGGGGTGCCTGGCGCACGCGCGCTGGGCGTCGATCTCCGCCCGGTCCATGATGCGGGCGCCGGCCCATCGCTGGAACTGGCTGTCGGCCTGGCGCACGCCGTCGCCATGTTGCGCGGCCTCGAGGTTGCCGGTCTCGCGCCGGACGCTGCCGCCGCGCAGGTGACATGGCTCGTGCCGGTCGACGCCGATCTGTTCACCGGCATCGCCAAGATCCGCGCGTTACGGCGCTGCTGGAGCACGGTGCTGGCGACTTTCGGCAGTGAGGCGGCACCTCGGATCACGGCCGAGACTTCGCGGCGGATGCTGACGCGGCGCGACCCTTACGTGAACCTCCTGCGCAACACGGTCGCGACGTTCGCCGGTGGCACGGGCGGCGCCGACACGCTCACCGTACTGCCCTTTACCGCGGCGCTGGGGCTGCCCGACGGAACTGCGCGACGGATGGCTCGAAACATCCAGCTCGTCCTCCTCGACGAAGCGCATCTCAGCCACGTCGCCGATCCCGGCGGCGGCAGCTGGTACATCGAGAACCTGACCGATCAGCTCGCCGGTCTGGCTTGGCGGACGTTCCAGGAGATCGAGGGCGGAGGTGGGTTCGTCGAAACCCTGCGCAGCGGTGCGCTCCACGAGCGCATCGACGCGCAATGGCAAACCCGGTCCAAGGGCCTGGCAACCCGTCGCGAGATGTTGACTGGCGTGTCGGCGTTCCCGTTGATCGACGAGCACCCGGTCGAGCTTGACCCGTTCGACGCGAGTGACCTCGTCGGGCGGATCAAGGCGCTCGCCGGTGCCGATGCCGTGACCTGCACGCCGCTGCCGGTCCGGCGCCCGGCGGCCGCCTACGAGACGCTGCGCGACCGTGCCGATGCGCACGGCGCCGGGGCCAAGGTGCTTCTCTTGCAGCTCGGAACACTCGCCGAGTCGAACGTCCGCTCGACCTGGATCAAGAACCTCGTCGAAGCGGGCGGCCTTCGAGCCGTCGAGAGCGGGCCCGTCGCTGACGGGGATGCCGTCGCCCAAGCGGTCGCCGAATCCGGCTGCGGCTACGTGGTGCTCTGCTCGACCGACGGCCGCTACGCCGAACTCGCTGATTCGGCCGCGGCTGCGGCCAAGGGGGCCGGCGCGAGCACGGTGGCGCTCGCGGGCCGTCCTGGCGATCGCGAGCCGACCTACCGCGCCGCCGGGATCGAGGTTTTTCTGTATCAGGGGGTCGACGTGCTAGCCGCCCTGGAAGACGCACACAACCGCTTGGGGATCGCCGCATGAGTCGCCTGCCCGACTTCACGACGATCGACCTCCTCGCGCAAGCGGCGGCCAATGCCGTCGCTACCGGCGCGGCCTGGGACACCCCCGAGGGCATCGAGGTCAAGTCCGCTTACGGCCCGGTCGACCGCGCGGGGCTCAGCTTCGCGTCGAGCCTGCCCGGGTTCCCGCCCTACCTCCGCGGACCATACGCGCCGATGTACGCGTATCAGCCGTGGACCGTCAGGCAGTATGCGGGCTTCTCGACGGCCGAAGAGTCGAACGCGTTCTACCGCCGCAACCTGGCGGCCGGGCAGAAGGGCCTCTCAATCGCCTTCGACCTCGCCACCCATCGAGGCTACGACAGCGATCACACGCGGGTCGCAGGCGACGTCGGCATGGTCGGCGGCGTGCCCGGTGCGGAGGTCGTACCGGAAGCCGTGCGCGGGACAGGTGACGACGCAGTCCTCCACCTCTCCGGTGCTCAGCGGCACGCCGGCGTGCGGGCAGGCGTTCTCGATCGCCAGGTAGCCGTCGGCCACGCGGAAGACGCCGATCTCCACGCGTCCGACGTGGACCGCGAGCCCGCCGCGCTCGGGGACGTCCTCGCTGCGCGCGATCTCGACCCGCTCGGGCGTGGGCGGGGTCATCGTCGCATGCGGTCACCGCGCGGGGTGTCGGCGACGGCGCTCAGCTCGCGCGCTCCAGCCTCGCCGCGAGGCTCCGCAGACGCCTCAGGGCATCGACGCTCTCGACGAACTCGGGTCCGGGCTCCGGCTGCGCCAGACCCGCCCGCGCGACGTGGAGCGCCGCCTCGGGGTCGTCGAACTGCTTCCAGAGCAGCTTGGCGAGGAACTGGTAGTTGAGCGGCTCGTGCGGCGCGATCCGG
>CAYUKE010000291.1:0-4262 GCA_964445185.1 uncultured Geminicoccaceae bacterium | reverse complement strand
GGGCGGGGTGTGGTAGGTCGTCTGTCTCGTGACCCCGGGATCGGCGGGGGGGGGGCGTCCGGGCGGGCCTTCAAAACCCTGCCATCGACCTCTCGCGACGGCCGGCGCCCCCGCGCCGCGCCCGGCCCGGCGAGCCGATGCAGATCCTGTGCGTCGCCCGCGCCGTGCCGAAGAAGGGGCTGGACGTCGTTCTCGCGGCCCTCGCCCGCCTGCCGAACGAGCCGCGCTGGCGCTTCGTGCACATCGGCGGCGGCGACACGGCGCCCTTGCACGCGCAAGCGGAACGCCTCGGGATCGCCGACCGGGTCACGTTTCGTGGTGCGCTTGCAGCACCCGACGTCTTCGAAGCCTACCGCGCGAGCGACGTTTTCGTGCTCGCCAGCCGTGTCGCCGCCGACGGCGACCGCGACGGCCTGCCCAACGTTCTGATGGAGGCATTAAGCCAAGAACTGCCGATCGTCGCCACCGCCGTCGGCGCCATTCCCGAGTTGATCGACGACGGCGTCCACGGGCTGCTCGTCCGGCCCGACGACGCGGCGGCGCTCGCGGCGGCCTTGGAGCGAACGCTGAACGATCCGGCGCGCGCACGAGCGCTGGCGGTCGCTGGCCGCGCGCGTCTGCAGCAGGCGTTTGCGATGGACCGCGGCATCGACCGGCTCGTGGCGCTCCTCGGCCACGCCGCAACCGCCGAGGCCGCCTGAATGATGACCGCGGTCTATGCGCCGCTGAAGGCGCCGGACCACCCGGTTCCCTCCGGCGACCGACAGATGGCGCGCCTCTTGATGGCCGCGCTGGACCGCGCCGGCGCCGCGCCAGAGCTGGCCTGCCGCCTGCGGACCTACGACCGTGGCGACGCCGCGCGTCAGCAACGGCTCGACCGGATCGCAGCGCGCGGCGCGGATCTGTTGGCACGGCGCCTTGCTCGCCGGCCACCGCGGGTCTGGTTCACCTACCATTGTCATCACAAGGCGCCGGACGGCCTCGGCCCGCGGGTCGCGCACCTCCTCAACATCCCCTACGTGATCGCCGAAGCGTCGGTGGCCCCAGCCCGCGCCGAAGGGCCGTGGCGCGAAGGCTATCGCCAGGCGGTGGCGGCCATCGCTCGCGCGGACGTGGTCATCGCGCTCACCGCCAAGGATGCCCGCGGCCTGGAGCCGGTGGTCCGGCCGCCGGCACGACTCGTTCGCCTGGCGCCGTTCACGTCGACGCCGTCGGCACCACCGCCGCCGCCGCCGTCGCCGCCGTCGGGGCCACCCCGGCTCGTTGTCGTCGCGATGATGCGCGCCGGGGCGAAGGCAGCGTCCTTTCGGATGCTCGCGGCCGCGCTCGACGGCCTGCGGGACCGCCCCTGGCACCTGGACATCATCGGCGACGGCGAGGCGCGGGACGAGGTCGAGGCTCGTTTCGCGCCGTTCGAGGAAGAACGCGTCACCTTTCATGGACGCATCGACGACGCCGAGGCCCGCGACGCCATCGTCAGCGGCGCAACGGCGTTCGTCTGGCCGGCCGTGGACGAAGCCTACGGCATGGCGCTGCTCGAGGCCCAAGCCCTCGGCGTGCCGATCGTCGCCGGCGACGGGCACGGTCTGCCCGACATCGTCGCGCACCGCCAGACGGGGTTACTCTCGCCGGTCGGCGACGCGGCAGCCTTCCGCAGCAATGTCGCGAGCCTTCTCGATCGGCCGGCGCGCGCCGCGGCGCTCGGCCGGGCTGCCGCCGAGCGGATCGCCCGGCATCATGGACTGGATGCGGCGGCGGCCCGGCTCGCCGAGTATCTGCGGCTTGCGATCGCCGTGCATGCGGCACGGCGACAATGAGCGCCTACCTATCCCGCCGAGGCCCCGCGTCGTGCAGGTCCTGATCTGGTCGCAGCACCTCCTCGGCACAGGGCACCTCCAACGCAGCGCCCGCATCGCCTCGGCCCTGGCCGCCAGGGGCCATGCCGTCGTCCTCGCCAATGGCGGGCCAGCGCCGCCGACGGACCCGGCCGACTACCGACGCGTCGACCTCGCCCCGATCAGCGCCGCCGATGAGCGGTTCAGCGGGCTCGTGAGCGCCGCAGGCGACCCGATCGACGACGCGGTGTGGCAGGAACGTGGCGAGGTCCTGATGGGGCTAGCGACGGCCAAGCCCGACATCATGATCGTAGAAATGTTCCCGTTCGGCCGCCGGGCCTTCGTGCGCGAGCTTGGACCTCTTCTGGAGCGTTGGCGTGGATCGCCGGGCCGACCTGCTTTGCTGGTCTCGCTCCGGGACGTGTTGGTCGACAAGAAACGTCCCAAGCGGGCGGTGGAAACGCTAGCTCGCATCCGCCGCTGGTTCGACCGCGTGCTCGTCCATGGCGATCCGAGGTTGATCGGGCTCGACGCGACCTTTCCCGAAGCGCGGGCGGTGGCGCCTTGGCTCCGCTACACGGGCTACGTCGCGCCCGACCCGCCAGCACCGGCCAGCGTTCGGCAAGGCGTACTCGTCTCCGCCGGTGGTGGCGCCGTCGGCAGGCACCTGCTGGCGACGGCCGCAGCCGCGGCGGTTCGTGCCGGCGACGCGCTGGGAACTTGGACGCTGATCGCCGGCCGCGGGCTCGCTGCGGCCGACTGGGCCTCGCTGCAGACGAAGGTCGGCGACCGGGTCGAGCTGGTGCGTCATGTCGACGACCTGCCGGCACGGCTCGCCCAAGCCCGTCTGTCGATCTCCCAGGCTGGCTACAACACGGTAGCGGAAGCGATGGCAGCACGGTGCCCGATGGTGCTCGTGCCGTTCGCTGCGGGCGACGAGACCGAGCAGACGCACCGCGCCGTAGCGGTTGCGGAACAGGACGCTGCAACCGTGGTCGAGGAGCAGCGGCTCGATGCCGAGACCCTCGCGGCGGCCGCTCTCGAGCGGGCAGCACGACCGTTTCCCAGCTTGTCACTCGATGTCGATGGCGCAACACGGACGGCGCGCCTCGTCGAGGCGATAGGGGCGGGGAGAGCCTGATGCACACGGTGTGGTGGCGCGACGACGATGCCGGACGCGACGACCCAAAGCTCGAGCGTTTGCTAGACCTCGCCCGGGTCCGCAGCCGCCCGGTGGCCCTCGCCGTGGTTCCCGACTGGCTCGAGCCGGTGACCGCGGCGCGCATTCTAGCGTGCCCCATGGCGACGGTGCTGCAGCATGGCGTCGCCCACGCCGACCACGGTGAGCCGGGCAACAAGACCATCGAGCTCGGCGGCAGCGCCGATCGTGGCGCGCTCGCGCGTGATCTCGTCGCCGGGCGGGAGCGATTGGAGGCGGCGTTCGGCGACCGCTTCCTGCCGGTACTGGTGCCGCCCTGGAACCGCGTCGATCCCGACGTGGTGGCGCTCGCGCCTGCGCTCGGCTTTACCGGCATCTCCTGCTTCGGCGAGCCGCCGACCCGCGCCGACTTGGTGCGCGTCGACGTCCATGTCGACGCCATCGACTGGCACGGCAGCGGGCGGCCGTTCCCGGTCGCCACGATCGAAGGCGCCCTCGACGACCAGCTCGCCGCGGCAGCCGGCGCGCCGGTCGGGCTGATGACCCACCATCAGGTGCTCGATGGCTGCGACTGGGACGACCTCGACCGGCTGTTGCGGTTCGGCCATGATGCCGGGGTGCGCTGGGTGCCGGCAAAAGCGATGTTCGGGGACGCATGAGAACGACGCCGGAGTGGCTGTTGCGCGTCGAGGGGCTGGACGTCGTCTTTCAGGGCGACGAAGGAACCGTCGATGCCTTGCGGCAGGTCGGCCTTGAAGTGCCGCCGGCGAAGACCGTCGCCGTCGTCGGCGAGAGCGGTTCCGGCAAGACCGTGCTTGCCCAGGCGATCCTAGGAATCCTGCCCAACACAGCACGAATCCGGGGCGGCAAGATCCTGTTCGCCGATCCGACGAACGACGATCCCCCGCTCGACCTCGCCGCCTATCCGCAGAATCACCGGCTGCGGCGCCAGATCCGTGGCGGCCGCATCGCGATGATCTTCCAGGAGCCGATGAGCTCGCTGTCGCCGGTGCACACCATCGGCGAGCAAATCGGCGAGGCGCTGCGCCTGCACACGCCGGTCGAGCCGCGCGCGGAGCGCGATCGGGTTGTCGAGATGCTCGATCACGTCGGCTTTCCGAAGGCTGCGACGGCCTTCGACCGCTACCCGTTCGAGCTGTCGGGCGGGCTTCGCCAGCGGGCGATGATCGCCATGGCCCTGGTCTGCGAACCGGCCCTCCTGATCGCCGACGAGCCGACGACCGCGCTCGATGTGACGATACAGGCGC
>CAYUKE010000290.1:0-4295 GCA_964445185.1 uncultured Geminicoccaceae bacterium | reverse complement strand
CGGTGAAGACGACGCAGACGTCGCGCGAGCCCAGATAGCGGGGACGGTCGGGTTCGGTCATCAAGACACGATGCAAGCGGGCCGGCGTGAGCTGCAGCAGCCAGTGCTGAACTGCAATGTAGCGGCGCGCCAGGCAGAGGAGTGCCGCCAACGGGACGATCGCGAAGACCGGCAGCACCAGTGGCATCCAAAGGCCATGGCCGACAAAGAGCGCGTACACGGCGGCGCCGTAGACAACAGCGAGCGCGCCGAGACCGAGCAGCGCAACACGGGCGTGGCTGCGCATCGCGAGTAAGAGCGCTAACGCGCTAAACGCCGCCACGGCGGCAGCCCTTGCGCCGTTGCTCATCGGCCGAAGCGTCTCGCCGTGAAGCAGGTTGAGGAAGGCGGTCGCCGCGAGCTCGACCCCGGGGACGTTGCCCGCCTGCCGAAAAACGGTCGGGAACCGGTCGGACTGCGTCGCTACCGACAAGTCCGCGGCGCCGACGAAGACGACGACTCCGCCGAGGTCGAGGTCGTAGGTGCGGCCTTCAGACCCGACCAGACGCTCGGCGAAGAGCGCGGCAAGCGGAAGGATCGGCACCGTGCCGGCCCGTCCGTAATGGTTGAAGTACCGATGTGTCGGTCCCGTATCCGCAGCGGCGAGCGTCGCCTCATCGACTTCGGGCGCATGCACCAAGGCTCGTCGCGGCAAGGTCGCGTAGAACGGCGCCTCTTCGCCGTCAAATCGGAGATGCGTCCAGAAATGATGGATCTGCGACGACGCCCGGGGGAGAACGAAAGGCGCCGTCGCGGCCCGCTCCTCGAGACCCGGCGCCAACGGCAACATGCGACGACGACCTTCGGCGCTGCCGACGACGTAGCGCAAGAGCACCACGGCGCCCCCGTGGCGGTCGAGCGTCGCGCGCAGCCGATCATCGCCGGATGTGATGCCGTTGAAGGCGATATCGAAGGCAGCGCCAGCGGCGCCGAGAGCGAACAGTCGCTCGATCGTGCAGGCCCAAAGCTCGCGTGGTGGAACGGGCGCGAGCGCGCCATCGCGCAATCGCTCCGCGGTCCGTTGGTCGGCGACGCAGGCGCGGAGGCTCGACGGCCACGCCGCCAAGTCTTCAGGCAGCCCGGCGAACCATGCCTTCGACTTGCGGTCGAAGGTCAGCACCGCGGCGCCCGGGGGTGCCGGCCGCTCGCCCCGCAGCTTGAAGAGCGTCGCCAGGCCGACGCTCTCCTCGAACGCCGTACCAACCGGGGTCACGGTTACCGCAGCGGCCAACGCGGCCCCGAGGAGGACCGCCACCCATGTGCCCGGGCGTCGCACGTGCATCCCTCCCAACCGACAGCGTCAGCGGATCGACGTCCCCTGCGCTGCGCTTGCACCTGCGAGTGGAAATTGCAGGCCGCTCCCTATCGTTTTCATGATTGCTACTCGTACATCTCTAAGCGCAACCTTCTGTGAGGCCAAGCACATGCGTATGCTACTACTGCTCATTGGACTAATGGTCGGGAATGCTGCGGCCGCCAGCCTCACCGACCTGTCTGCCGCCGACCGGGGCGACATTCGCGCCACCATCACGGCGCAGGTCGCTGCCTTCGCCCGCGACGACGACGAAGGCGCATTCGGCCTCGCCTCGCCGGCCATTCAGGATCTTTTCCGAACGCCCGAAGGGTTCATGGCGATGGTTCGCCAGGGCTACCAGCAGGTCTATCGTCCGCAGGTCTTCGAGTTTCAGGACGTGGTATCCTTCCGCGGTCAGCCGACCCAGCGGGTCTTCGTGGTCGGCCCTGAGGGCGATGCCGTGATCGCCAGCTACATCATGGCGCGCCAGCCGGACGGGAGCTGGCGGATCGACGGCTGCATCCTCGAACCGGTGCCGGACGTGGCCGCCTAGACCTCGCGGGTGAGGCTGTAGAGCTCGGCCGGCGGGATCACCAGATCGGCGAACAGCTTGCCGGCGACGGCGAGCACGAGCAGCGCCAACAGCACCCTCAACTGATCGCCGCGCAGCAGCGCGCCGACCCGCGAGCCCCACTGGGCGCCGATGACGCCGCCGGCGATCAGCAACGCCGCCAGGACGATATCGACGGTGCCGCTGCTGACGGCGTGGAGGTAGGTGGTGAGCGCGGTGACGAACGTGATCTGGAAGAGCGAGGTACCGACGACGACAGCCGTCGGCATCCCGATCAGGTAGATCATCGCCGGCACCATGATGAAGCCACCGCCGACCCCGAGCATCGCGCCGAGCAGGCCAATCACGAAGCCGACAGCCAGCGGGATCAGCACGCTGAGCTGCAGGCGCGAGCGCGGGAACCGGAGCTGCAGGGGCAGCGCCCGCGTCCACGATCGACGCCGCCGCTCGCTCGCAGCACGCCCGGCGGCGTGGCGATGGCGCCACCAAGTGCCGACGCTCTCGACCAGCATCAGCGTCCCCACAGCGCCCAGGAGCACGACGTAGAGAACCGACACCAGGAGGTCGATCTGGCCCTGGGCCTTGAACCAACCGAACAGAAAGACGCCGAGCGCCGAGCCGCCGGCCCCACCGACCGTCAGAACCCAGCCCATGCGGAAGTCGACCGTCTGCCGGCGCATGTGCGCGAGGACGCCCGAGACCGAGGACGCCAGGATCTGGCTTGCTTGGGTTGCCACCGCGACCGCCGCGGGAATGCCGATGAAAAGGAGCAGCGGGGTCATCAGAAAGCCGCCGCCGACGCCGAACACGCCGGACAGGAAGCCGACTGCCGCGCCCAAGCCGAGGACGACGAGCGCGTTCACCGACATTTCGGCGATCGGGAGATAGAGATCCATGTCGGGACGTTCCCGCGAGCCCGGCGACGATTGCGTTCGCCCGATGGACTGTCAAGCGGGCCTACCGGCGGCAAGAGGGCTGGGGCGGCCTTCGTCCCGGTTGACCCAAAAGGCGCAACCGCGTCCATCGGAGCGACGCTGGTCCCTGCCGAGGTCACGTCGCGATGACGTCTGTCGACACCGGATCGCGACGCTGGCGCCGTCTCCTCGTCGTGCCGCCGCTCGCGATCGGTCTCCTGCTGCTCGTCTGGCAGCTACGCTCCGAGCAGGGTGCTGAACCTCCGGTTGTGGCAGAGCGTGTCATCCCCGTCGAAGTCGTCGTCGTCGAGCCGACGACGATCGTGCCCCGGGCGGTCGGCTATGGCAGCGTCGAGCCGGCGCGGACCTACCGGGCGACGGCTGAGGTCGGCGGCCGCGTCGTCGCACGCCATCCGTCGCTGGAGCGTGGCCGACTGCTGCCGGCTGGGGCCCTGCTCGCAACCATCGACCGCGCCGACTACGAGCTGGCAAAGACACGCGCCGCCGCCGAGATCGCGCGGCTTGAGGCGCTGGTCGAGCAGCTCGCCGTGCGCCGTGCCAATCTTGAGCGGTCCCTCGAGATCGAGACCCGCGCCGAACGGCTCGCCGAGGCCGACCTGGAGCGCCAGCGCGCGCTCGCCACACGCGGCAGCACCAGTGCGGCCGCCGTCGACCAAGCCGAGACGACATTGCTGGCGCAGCGCGATCAGGTCCAGACGGTCCGCGCGGACCTCGCGGAACTCGACCCCGAGATCGCCGTTCGCGAGGCCGACATCGCCGTCCGTCGCGCCGAGCTGCGCCAGGCCGAGCTCGACCTCGAGCGGACCGAACTCTACCTGCCGTTCGACGCGCGGGTCGCCGATGTTGATGTCGAGGTGGGCGAGTACGTGCAGCCCGGCGCCGTGCTGGCCAGTTTCGACGGGATCGACCGGGCCGAAGTCGACGCGCAGTTCTCGCTCTCCCAGCTGCGGTCGTTGATCCCGGACGACCTCGAGTTGCCGACGCTCGATCTCACGGCCCTCCGCGAGCTCCCGCAGCGCCTCGGCCTCGCCGCCACCGTCCGGCTCAACGAGGGCAGCCTCGACTTGACCTGGCCGGCGCGCTTCGATCGCCCCAGCGACCGGGTCGACGCGCAGACCCGCACGCTCGGCTTGATCGTCGTCGTCGACGCCCCCTACGCCAGCGCCCAGCCCGGGCGGCGTCCGCCGCTGACGAAGGGCATGTTCGTCGAGGTCGTGGTCGAGGGCAGACCGCAGATCGGCCGACTGGTCGTGCCTCTGAGCGCGGTCCGCGATCTCGGCGCCGCGCCGCATGTGCTGCTCGCCGATGCCGACGACCGCCTCGTCTTGCAGCCGGTGCAGCTCGCGGCTGTCATCGACGACCAAGCGGTCGTGAACGATGGTCTTGCCATCGGCGATCGCGTCGTCGTGACCCCGCTCTCGCCCGCGGTCGCCGGCTCCAGGCTCGCACCGATGCC
>CAYUKE010000289.1:0-4343 GCA_964445185.1 uncultured Geminicoccaceae bacterium | reverse complement strand
CGGCGCGCATGTTCACCTGGATCGAGGGGATGATCAGCTTCGGCATGCCGAGCGTCGCGTCGCGCGCGTTGCGCACCTTGACGAATGCTTCCTCGGTGATCCCGTCCTTCACGTGGATGTTGTGCTGCCGCTCCTCCGCCACGGTGGTCTCCCAGCGGATGTCGCGCCCGTTCGGTCCGTAGTCGTGGCACACGAACAGGCGCGTCTCGAGCGGTAGCTCCAGCACCCGCTTCATCGAGCGATAGAGCGTCGCCGCGTCGCCGCCCGGAAAGTCCGCGCGGGCCGAGCCGCCATCCGGCATGAACAGCGTGTCGCCGACGAAGGCGGCATCACCCATGACGTGCGTCATGCAGGCGGGCGTGTGCCCCGGCGTCGCCATGGCAAAGGCCGTCAGGCCGCCGATCTGGTAGGTGTCGCCGTCGTCGAAGAGCCGGTCGAACTGGCTGCCGTCGCGTCCGAACTCCGTGCCGGCGTTGAACACCTTGCCGAAGATGTTCTGCCCCTCGATGATCCGCCTGCCGATGCCGATCTTGCCCCCAACCTCCTGTTGAATGTAGGGCGCCGCCGACAGGTGGTCGGCGTGGACGTGCGTCTCGATCAGCCACTCGACGGAAAGGTCGCGCTCGCGTATGCGCGCGATGATCTTGTCCGCGCTGTCCTTCGACCTATGCCCGGAGCTGTAGTTGAAGTCGAGAACGCTGTCGACGACCGCGCAGGCCGGCGAACTCGGGTCCTTGACGATGTAGGATATGGTATTCGTTGCGGGATCAAAGAAGCCATCGACGTCTGGCTTCACGCTCGTATCGACCGGATAGTTCGTGCCCATGTTAATCCTCCCCCAGAGCGCTCTCACGGATTCTACCGTGGCGGCATCAGGCGCTGGCTCGCAGGCGCCGGTCTTTCCGGTAACGTTCAGGCTGTTTCCACTATTTGGCGGAGCGGCCGCCAACGCTCAAATCAGCTATTGGTCGCAAGCTGTGTGTGAAATGCCAGCGCCGATCGTGGTTCCGACCTTGTCACCAGCGAGCGGGTCCATTCTCGAGACATAAGAAAGCGCTGCCTAGTCGCTCTTCGGCGCTGCGGTGTACTGGGGACGTCGGCGAGGGAGCGTTAGGCGCCGTCGTTCTCGCGGCGTACGTCGTTCGGCATGAGCGGGCCACGCGCGGGCTGCAGCCAGAGCCGGATGAGCCAGCCGACATAGGCGAAGACGACGACGTTTAGGATGGTGTCGATCCATGTCCCGATCACGGCCGGCGCTCCGCGGCGAGAGCCCGACCGAGGCATAGAACCAGCAACGGCACGATGAAGACGAAGGCGACAGCGAACACCGCGATGATCGAGCGGACCGCGTTGACGTCCCCGGAGAGGATCATCACGAAACCGAGCGCGGCGAGGATCACACCCCAAATCAGCTTGGTGCTCGCCGGTGGGTCGACATTGCCGCGATCGGAGAACATCGCGAGCGTGTAGGCGGCGGTGACAACACTCGTCACGACGAAGATGAAACACGCCACCACCACCGCCGCGCTTGTAAGCCCGCCCAGCGGCAGCGTCTCCAAAATCACGAAGGTCACGCTGTCGAAGTCGTCGAGGGTGGTCTGCAACATTCTGTTCTCGCCCGCGAGGATCTCGCTGAAGCCGAGGGCGCCGAAGGTACCGAACCAGATGACCGAGAAGGCCGACGGTACGGCGACGACGCCCAGGAGGAATTCGCGGGTCGTTCGGCCGCGGGAGATCCGGGCGATGAACACGCTGACGAACGGCGCCCAGGCGAGCCACCAGATCATGTAGTTCAGCGGCCATGTCTGAAACCAGTTGGTCAGCCGTTCGTCGACGAAGGTGAAGACGGCGAAGCCCATCGGCACCGCGCTGGCGACGTAGGCGCCGAAGCCCTCAACGATGGCGCTCATGACGAAATGCGTGCGGCCCGCAAGGATCAGCCAGACCAGCAGCGCACCGCAGATCGCCATGGCGACGTTTGACATGATTGCCATGCCGCGACTGACGTCCTTCGTCAGCGGGATCAGCGAGGCGATGCAAAGGAGGACGAAGACGGGCACCGTCAAGGCCGTCGCGTCGGCTAGTCCCAGCACGCGGGCGACCCCGGCTTGAACCTGGAAAACCCCGAGCGCGAGCGTGCCGGCGAGCCCGATGGCGATGGCGATGATGGTCAAGAGGTCGATGGCGAAGCCGACATAGCGGGGCCAGCCAGACCGGCCGAACACGCCTTCGACCGGCGCGCTCAAGATCATCGCGCCGCCACGCCGAAACGTGAAGTAGGCCATGACGAGGCCGACGGTCGCGTAGATCGACCACGCATGCAGACCCCAATTGAAGTAGGTCGCCTGCAGCGCGAAATGCGCGGCTTCCGGCGTGCTTGTGTAATCGCTGAAGAGATTGAAGTGGGAGATGGGCTCAGCCGCCCCGTAGTAGAGCAGGCCAACGCCCATGCCGGTGGCAAAGAGCATGGCGAGCCATGTTGATGTCGAGAACTCCGGCCGGTCGTCATCGCGACCGAGACGGATGCCGCCGAGTGGCGAGATGGCAAGGCCGACGATGATGATCAGCAGCGCGCTCACGAGCAGCATGATGAACCAGCCGCGGCTGGTGAACTGCTGCGCGACGACGGACGCGGCCCATTCGGCCATCGCCGTCGGATCCAGCAGCCCGAGAACGGCGACGACGCTCGTGACGGCCAGCGCGATCACCAGCAGCGGTTGCTTGAACAAGCGGCCTCCCTTTTCGTCAGCTTACGTCACTGATCGCTGGAGTTAAGGTGCTGCGCACGCATGACGAAGCCACGACGTTGGTGCGGGCCTTGATGGCATGTCAACGGTAGCCCATCTGCCAGCGCGCGCTGGCGCCGCCGGGAAGAGGCGCGCCACGCTAGGAAGGAAGCTGCAGGATCGAGCGCGACGGGACGCCTAGGCGGTCGCCACCGCCGAGGCCCATCAGCTCCATCAAGAAGACGCAGCCTAGCGTCTCGACACCGACCCGGGCGAGCAGGTCGATCGACGCCTTGCAGGTGCCGCCGGTGGCGATCAGGTCGTCGACGATGACGATCTTCTGGCCGGGGCTTAGAAGGTCGGCCGAGATCTCGACGACGTCGTTCCCGTATTCGAGATCGTAGGCGTGGCTATGGACCTGGCCGGGCAGCTTGCCGCGCTTGCGGACCATCACCATGCCGAGCCCGAGCTCGACGGCGATCGGGGCAGCGAAGATGAAGCCACGGCTCTCGATCGCGACCAGCATGTCGGGCACGAACGGCTCCACCTCGCGGCTCATCGCCGCGACGGCCGTCCGCCAGGCGCCGGCATGGGCGAGCAGTGTCGAGATGTCGTAGAACTGGATGCCCGGCTTGGGGAAGTCGGGCACGACACGGATGTGGCGGCGGAGATCGGTCGGGTGGGAATGCGTCATCGACGTCAAGTTCTCGCGCTAGGGGTCGGCCTGGCGTGTGCAACGTTCGTGACGGACGTCGCCTTCGCGACCGCCGCAAGCGACACCATACCCGTGGTCGTGACCAGCGCTACCGGCGAGCATCTATTTCGGGCCGAGGTGGCAGATACGCCGGCGGCGCGGGCCCAGGGGCTGATGTTCCGCGAGGAGCTGGAGCTCGACGCCGGCATGCTCTTCCTCTTCGACCCGCCGAGCCGGGTCACCTTCTGGATGAAGAACACGCTGATCCCCCTCGACATGCTGTTCATCGACACGCACGGCCGCATCGTCGCCATCACCGAGCGCGCCGAACCCCACTCGCTCGAGGGGCGCGGGCCCGGTCGACCGGTTCGCGCCGTCCTCGAGATCAACGGTGGCTTAAGCGAGCGGCTGGGCATCCGCGTCGGCGATCAGATACGCGCGGCGCCGCTCTGAGCTGCAGGTTCAGGCCAGACGCTCGCAGGCCCTGGCGATGCGGGCGCAGGCGTCCTCCAAGAGCTCCGTCGCCGTCGCGTAGGAGATGCGAAAGCAGGGATCGAGGCCGAAGGCACTGCCGTGGACGACGGCAACGCCCTCGCTCTCCAGGAGGTATCGCGCGAACTGCTCGCTGTTGGCTATCTCCACGCCTTCGGGCGTCCGCTTGCCGATGACGCCGGCGCAGCTTGGATAGACGTAGAACGCGCCCTCGGGCTTCCGGCAGCGGAGCCCCGGCGTCGCATCCAGCGCCTCGGCGACGAGGTCGCGGCGTTGCTTGAAGACGGCGTTGCGCTCGGCGAGGAAGTCGGTGGGGCCTTCCAGCGCCGCCGTGGCTGCAGCCTGGCTGATCGACGTCGGGTTGGACGTGCTCTGGGACTGGATCTTGGCCATCGCCTTGATCAGCGGCGCCGGCCCGCCGGCATAGCCGA
>CAYUKE010000288.1:0-4354 GCA_964445185.1 uncultured Geminicoccaceae bacterium | reverse complement strand
GTGCAGTAAAGATGCGCTCGGTCGGCCCCGCCTCGACGATCAGCCCGTCGTTCATCACGCAGACCCGCTGCGCCACCTTGCGGACGATGGTGAGGTCGTGGGTGATCAACAGCATCGCCATGCCGAGGCGCGCCTGCAGGTCCTTCAGCAGCGTCAGGATCTGCGCCTGGATGGCGACGTCGAGGGCGGTGGGCGGCGCGTCGGCGATCAAGAGCGCCGGTTCGTTGGCAAGCGCCATCGCGATCATCACGCGCTGCCGCTGGCCGCCCGAGAGCTGGTGCGGGTAGGCGTCGAGCCTGCCGTCCGCGTCCTGGAGCTGGACCAGGTGCAGCAGCTCGAGGACGCGTTCGCGGGCGCTCTTCCGGGTGAAGCCGCGGTGCAGGATCAGGGTCTCGGCGACCTGCCGCTCGATCGTGTGCAGCGGGTTGAGCGAGGTCATCGGCTCCTGGAAGACCATGCCGACGCGGTCGCCGCGGATCGCCATCAAGGTGCGCTCCGAGGCGCCGACCAGCTCCGTGCCCTCGAAGCGGATCGAGCCCCGGGGGTGGCTCGCCGTCGGATAAGGTAGGAGCTGGAGGATCGAGAGCGCCGTGACCGACTTGCCCGAACCACTCTCGCCGACGAGCGCTAGGGTCTCGCCGGCGTCGATATCGAAGGAGACGCCCCGCACCGCCTCGACAGCACCACCCTCGACGCGAAAGCGGACCTCGAGGTCGCGGACGGCAAGCAGGCTCATCGAAACGTCTTCCGCGGGTCGAAGGCGTCGCGCACGGCTTCGAAGATGAAGATCAGCAGCGAGAGCATCACCGCGAGCACGATGAAGCCCGAAAGGCCCAGCCAGGGCGCCTGCAGGTTGTTGCGCCCCTGCTGCAAGAGCTCGCCCAGCGACGGCGAGCCCGGTGGCAGCCCGAAGCCCAGGAAATCGAGCGATGTCAGGGTGGTGATCGAGCCCGTCAGGATGAACGGCATCAGCGTGATGGTCGCCACCATCGCGTTGGGCAGGATATGACGCCACATGATCGTCGCGTTCGAGATGCCGAGCGCGCGCGCCGCCCGGATGAAGTCGAAGTTGCGGGCGCGCAGGAACTCCGCGCGGACGACATCGACCAGCGCCATCCATGAGAACAGCAGCATCAGGCCCAACAGCCACCAGAAGTTGGGCGTGACGACGCTTGCCAGGATGATCAACAGGTAGAGCGTCGGCAGCCCTTGCCAGATCTCGATGAAGCGCTGGAAGCCGAGGTCGACCCAGCCGCCTAAATAGCCCTGCACCGCACCGGCGGCGACGCCGACGATCGAGGCGAAGATCGTAAGCGTCAGGCCGAACAGCACCGAGATGCGAAAACCGTAGATGATGCGGGCGACCACGTCGCGGCTCTGGTCGTCGGTGCCGAGCCAGTTGTCCCACGTCGGCGGCGACGGCGCCGGGACGCCGAGGTCGGTGATGAAGGTGTTGTAGCTATACGGGATTGGCGGCCAGATGGCGAAGCCGCCCTCGGCGATCAGCTCGGCGACGAATGGGTCGCGATAGTCAGCCTCGGTCGGGAAGTCGCCGCCGAACGCCGTCTCGGGATAGCTCACCAGGAACGGCGTGTAGAGCCCGCCCTCGAACCAGACGATGATCGGCTTGTCGTTCGCCAGCACCTCCGCAATCAGGCTGAAGGCGAAGAGGACGAGAAAGATCTTCAGCGACCAGTAACCCCGCCGGTTGCGCTTGAAGTTGGCGATCCGGCGCGCGTTCAAGGGGCTAGGCCGCAACCTTAGGCCGAGGAAGCGCACGGGCTCGGCGCGGGCGGGCGGCGACACGACCAGGCTGGCGTCGTCCATCAGGCCGTCCGCCGCTCGAAGTCGATGCGTGGGTCGACGAGCACGTAAGTGAGGTCCGAGATCAGCTTCACGACCAAACCGAGCAGCGTGAAGAAGTAGAGGGTGCCGAACATCACCGGGTAGTCGCGTCGCAATGCCGCCTCGAAACCGAGCAGGCCGAGCCCGTCGAGCGAAAAGATGATCTCGATCAAAAGCGAGCCCGTGAACAAAATGCCGATGAAGGCACCGGGAAATCCGGCAATGATCAGCAGCATGGCGTTGCGAAAGACGTGGCCGTAGAGGACGCGACGCTCGTCGAGCCCCTTGGCGCGGGCGGTGAGCACATACTGCTTATTGATCTCGTCGAGGAAGGAGTTCTTGGTCAGCATCGTCAGACCGGCGAAGGCGCCGATAGACAGCGCGAGCAGCGGTAACGTCAGGTGCCAGAAATAGTCGAGGATACGGGCCGGCCAGCTCAGGTCGTGCCAGTTTTCCGAAACCAGGCCGCGCAACGGGAACCAGTCGAGATACGAGCCGCCGGCGAAGAGCACGATCAAGAGGATGGCAAAGAGGAAGCCGGGAATGGCGAACCCGACGATGATGACGCCGGAGGTCCACACGTCGAAGGGCGTGCCGTCGTTGATCGCCTTGCGAATGCCGAGCGGGATCGACACGAGATAGGTCAGCAGCGTCGTCCAAAGACCGAGCGAGATCGAGACCGGCATCTTCTCAAGCACCAGATCGACCACCGGCCGATCGACGAAGAAGCTGTTGCCGAAGTCGAAGCGGGCGTAGTCCCACAGCATCTTGAGAAAGCGCTCATGCGCCGGGCGGTCGAAGCCGTACATCTGTTCGATCTCGGCGATGAGCGCCGGATCTAGTCCTTGTGCACCGCGATAACGCGCCGCCGGCCCCTCCTCCGTTCCGGCGTCGGTGCCGCCGCCGGCCTCAAGGCCTGCGTCGCTGCCGGTGAGCCGCGCGGTCGTGTCGACACCGGGCCCGCTCACTTGCGAGATCAACTGCTCGACTGGCCCGCCGGGCGCGGCCTGGATGATGATGAAGTTGACGATCATGATCCCGAGCAGGGTCGGGACGATCAGCAACAGACGGCGGACGATGTAGGCGGCCACGAAACGTCGCTCAGTTCGCGCGTTGGCGTCGCTCGGCGACAGACGCGGCGAGCTCCGGCTCGACCCACCAGCTCCACAGATCGATGCCGTAAACGGGCAGGATGTCGGGCCGGCCGAAGACGTCCCAGCGGGCGAAGCGCTGGGTCCGCGTATGCCAGTGCGGGATCACGTAGAACGACCCCAGAAGGACGCGATCGAGCGCCCTCGTCGCGTTGATCAGATCCTCGCGCGAGGGTGCCTGGATGATCTGGTCGATCAACGCGTCGACCGCCGGATCGCAGATGCCGGCATAGTTGCGCGAGCCCGGCGTGTCCTTGGCCGCGCAGCTCCAGAAATCGCGCTGCTCGTTACCCGGCGACAACGATTGGCCCCAGACATTGACGATCATGTCGAAATCGAAATCGTCGAGGCGGTTCTGATACTGCGCCGGATCGACCGTGCGCAGCCGAGCGCGCACCCCGAGCCGCTCCAGGTTGCTGATGAACGGGCCGACGATCCGCTCGAACGCGGGCGAGACCAGGAGGATCTCGAACTCCATCCGGCGGCCGGTTGCCGCTTCCGTCAGGATCCCGTCCTGAACCTCCCACCCCGCCTCGCGCAACAGGCCAAGAGCCGTGCGGAGTTGGCCACGGATGTTACCGCTCCCGTCCGTCGCCGGCGGTGCGTAGACGTCGGTGAAAATGCGGTCCGGCAGCTCTGCTCGGAAAGGCTCGAGCAGTGCCACCTCAGGCCCCGCTGGTGCCCCCTCCGCGGCAAGCTCGCTGTTCGAGAAGAAGCTCTCCGTCCGCGTGTACTGCCCGAAGAATAGCGCCTGATTTGTCCACTCGAAGTCGAACGCGTAGGCCAGGGCCTCGCGAACGCGCGGGTCCTGAAAGATCGGTCGGCGTGTGTTGTACACAAACCCCTGCATTCCGGTACCGCCCTCGCGCGGCACCTCCTCAAGGACGATGTCGCCGGCAGCAACGGCGGGCCCTTCGTAACCGGTCGCCCAGAGCCGTGCTGTATTCTCGAAGCGGATGTCGTACTCGCCGGCAAGAAATGCCTGCAGCGCGACGTTGCTCTCTCGATAGTACTCGAAGGCTACCCGGTCGAAGTTGTAGCGGCCGGTGTTCACTGGCAGATCACGCGCCCAATAGTCCTCGACGCGCTCATACACGATGCGGCGGCCGGGCTCGACGTCGGCGATGCGGTAGGGGCCACTTCCCAACGGTGGGGTCAAAGTCGTCGCGTCGAACGGGACCGTCTCGTAGTAGTGCCGCGGCAGGATTGGCAGCTGGCCGATGATAAGCGGCAGCTCGCGATTGACCGAACCGTCGAAGGCGAACTTAACGCGACGCTCATCCTCGATCTCCACTGAGGCCACCTTGGCGTAGTAGCTGCGGAAGAACGGCTGTCCTTCATCTCGCAGGGCCTCGAAG
>CAYUKE010000287.1:0-4383 GCA_964445185.1 uncultured Geminicoccaceae bacterium | reverse complement strand
GCAAGGCTTCGCCGGTCTGCATGCCACGGACGAGGGCCGGTGGCGGCAGCGAGCCGTCGCTCAACTGCGCGCTGTGGATCACCACGAAATCGGCGCCAGCCGCAACAAGGCCGGCCAAATCGCAAGATTGTCCCTCGGCCGCCACCGGCAGCACGAATAGCTCGCTCCACCAAGCGACGCAATCACGCACAGAGGCGTCGTCGCCGCGGAAAACGACCGTATCCGCGCCCGCGTCGCCAGCCTCCATGGCGGCATGCCTGGACAGCGCGACGTCGGCGACCAGGATGGCGTCGGCGCCCCACAACGCGCGGACTTGGCCGATCACTTGGGTGGCTTCGTCACCGGTGTGGACATAGGCACCGGCTGCCCCCCTGGTCGGCCCGCCGGTAGCGATCAACAGCGCGGTGGGCAGCGCTAGAGCGGCCTCGACCAGGCCGGGCACTTCGGCATTAGCCAAAACGGCACCAAGGCGATCGGCCGCGTGCAGCTCCGCGAGATGGCGCTGCAGATCCGGCGAAGGAACGCGGTCGACGCGTACGATGACGCGTGAGCGCGTATCCTCCACCTCGGGGCCGTCACCCCGCAATCGAGCCGGATCAGACTTGGTTGAGATAGATCTTGCAGATCTGATCCAAGAGCTCCATCGCCTCCGCCTTCGGACGCCGGAAGGCGTTGCGGCCGACGATCGAGCCCGAGCCACCGCCGTCGCGGATCTCGCGGACCGTCTGCAGGAACGACGTCGTATCCGTCGCCTCACCGCCGGAGAACACGACGAGCCGGCGACCGGCGAAGCAGACCTGCATGACGTGCTCGATGCGGCGCGTCAGCGTCGAGCCGTCGATACCCTGCTCCTCGTAGACTTTCTTGGCCGCCGGCAGATCGAGGTTGGCCGTGGGCGGCTTCACCTTGATGATGTTGGAGCCCATCAGCGCCGCCATGTGTGCGGCGTAGGCGACGATGTCGAAGGCGGTCTCGTCGGTGACGTTGCCACCACGCGGATAGGACCAGGTGACGACGCACAGGCCGTAGGATTTGGCCTCGAGGGAGAGCTGGCGAAGCTCTTCCATCATGCCGTAGTTGGCTTCGGAGCCCGGGTACATCGTAAAGCCGATACCCACGCAACCGAGGCGCAGGGCGTCCTGAACGCTGCCGGTGATCGCCTGGTCGCCGATACCCTTGTGGAGGCTGTTGGCGCTGTTGACCTTGAGGATCAGCGGCAGCTCCCCGCAGAACGTGTCGGAGCCGGCCTCCAGCGAGCCGAGCGGCGCCGCATAGCCAGACAGCTCGGCGTCAAGAGCCAGCTCGTAGAGATAGCGGGGATCGTAGGCCTCCGGGTTGGAGGCGAAGCTGCGCGCCGGGCCGTGCTCGTAGCCCTGGTCGACCGGCAGGATCACGAGCTTGCCCGAACCGCCCATGCGGCCGTGCATCAACAGGCGGGCCATGTTGCCCTTAACGCCAGGACTTTCGCCCTCGTACCAGGAGAGGATTTCCTTGACCTTCGGTGTCAGTCGCATGCCACGAGTCCCGTTCTTTGGATTTCCGCCGATCGTTCAGTGAGCTGTGTCTTGATCCGTGTACCAGCCGCGAGCGCGGCGGTCACCTCCCCGAAGCGCAGGCGCGCCAGCTGAGCCGATGCGGGCCGTCCAGGGACCAGCTGCCAGGCGGCATTGGCCTTCACGCGGGTACCGCCGTGCGCGCGAACGAGATCGTCGAGCGCCGGAGCCTGTGACGCCGCGTCGAGGTTGTAGTGGAGCTGCCTCAGGCCCGCGCGCAGCGATTCGAGGACAGCCCCCGCCTGTGTGCCGCACTCGATCACGAGCCGCTGACCCAAAGCCTCTTCAACGCCGCGCCAGAAGCCGGCGCCGAGCCGCGCCGCGTCCAGGGCATGGAGCGCCACCCGGTGATGCCCGGCTGCGGCCCAGGCGCGCACGGCTTGCGCCTGGTGCAGGTCGTGCACGCCGATGCGACGTACCTCAGTCGGCAAGCGCCGCGACGCCCGGAAGCTCTTTGCCTTCGAGCCATTCGAGGAAGGCACCGCCGGCGGTCGAGACGTAGCTGAAGCGCTCGAGGACACCCGCCTTGTGGAGTGCTGCGACCGTGTCGCCTCCGCCCGCGACGCTCTTCAGCTTGCCGGCATCGGTGAGGTCGGCGGCCGACACGGCGACATCACTCGTCCCGGCATCGAAGGGGTCGAGTTCGAACGCGCCGAGAGGACCATTCCACAGCAGCGTCTTGCAATCGGCGAGGGAGGCCTCGACGGCCTTGACGGTCGCCGGCCCCACGTCGACGATCATCTCCTCGTCGCCGACCGCGTCCGGCGCCACCACGCGGTTGGGCGCCTGGGCCTCGAACTTGGTCACGACCACGGCATCCTCCGGCAGGAGGATGCGACAGCCTTTGGCGTCCGCGTCGGCCATGATCGCTCGCGCCGTGTCGGCGAGGTCCTTCTCGCACAAGGACTTGCCCACCGGCACGCCCTTCGCGTGGAGGAACGTGTTGGCCATGCCGCCGCCGATGACCAGCAGATCCATCTTGGCCACGAGCTGACCCAGAACGTCGAGCTTCGTCGACACCTTCGCGCCACCTATGACGGCGGCGACTGGTCGCTCCGGGTTCTCCAGGGCGGCCTGCAGGGCTTCGAGTTCGGCCTGCATGAGCCGACCGGCGGCCTTCGGTAGGCGCTCGGCAAGGCCGGTCACCGACGCGTGCGCGCGATGCGAGCAGGAGAAGGCATCGTTGACGTAGATATCGCCAAGCTTGGCCAAGGCATCGCCGAAGGCCGGGTCGTTCTTCTCCTCCCCGGCATGAAAGCGGAGATTCTCGAGCAACACGACTTCGCCGGGCTGCAGCGCTGCTACCGCGGCCTCGGCCTCCTCGCCGACACAATCCGGAGCGAAGCTCACCTTGCGATGCGGGAGCACTGCAGCGAGCGCATCGGCGATCGGCTTCAGCGACATCGAGCTCTCGACCTTGCCTTTCGGGCGGCCGAAATGGGACAGAACGACGACCCGGGCTCCCTTCTCAGCGAGTTCCTCGAGGGTCGCGGCGGCCCGCTCGATGCGCGTGGCGTCGGTGACGCGACCGTCCGCCATCGGCACGTTGAAATCTACTCGGACGAGCACGCGCTTACCGTGGACGTCGAGGTCATCGATCGTCTTGAAGGAAGACATGGCTTCTCTCCCAGAGCGTTTTTGCGCAGGCCTTTATGGATGCGAGTTGGCGGTATCATGCCGGTTCGCCATCGTCCAGGCGGATGCGCGGTCGGCGCTCCGGTGGACGGGCCGCCAAGGCTGGCGTCCGGCAGGCGCGCAGGCTTCTTCGACGTTGCAGCTCCGCTTCGTGATCGCCGGTCACGGCGTCGATCGACGAAAGATCGGCTGGACGCGCTAGCCTAGCAGTTGCCGGTTGCGCCATCATGCATGCGAACCGCGGAGTTGAGGTAGATGGTTACTTGCGTTCGGGCTGGTCTCTTGGCGGCGGCGTTGGCGGGTCTATCGCTGCCGGCGGCGGCGCAAACGTCGCCGGCCAGCTGTGCGGAGCTCGGCACGGCTGGCGCGGCGTTGGCGGCGCTCGTCGGTCTGGCGGACGGCCTGAATGTTGCCACGGTGGACAGCCTCTGCGGGCAGCTCGGCGATCTCAACCGCCGGGCGGAAGCCGCCGAGGCGCAGGCCGCGGAACTTCGCACGGTGCTGGACTTGACCCAGGCTCAGCTGCCGCCGGTCGGATCGATCATGCTGGTCGACGACGGCCGCGGTTGTCCGGAGGGCTGGACGGATGTGGCGATCGCCGAGCCCGAGGTGTTCGCCGGGCGGGTGCCGGTAGCGACCGGTCTCGCGGGCGAGGTCTTTCGCGGCTACCGGGAGGTCGGCGGCAGCGAGCAGACCGTGTTGACCGAGGCCGAGCTGCCCGCGCACACTCACTCGATGCCACTGGCGTTCGACAGCCGACACCACCGCGGTGGGGCCGTCGAAGGGCCCGGGCGCAGCCTCGGCGGCGGCTTTGGTGCGGGTGGAAGCTACGGCGACCAGGTGCCCGTGCGCGCCTTGGCCGGCCAGGAGCGGACCGCGCGTGCGGGCGCCGGCCTGCCCTTCAACAACATGCCGCCGTTCGTTGGCTTGTTCTGGTGTCGCCGCAGCTGACCTCAAGGATCAGCTGATCGGTCGTTCGTAGAGATTCCAGGACGTCTTGCGCGCAGTCCGGTCGTAGAGGGCTCGGGCACGGTAGTTGTCGTCGGCGGTCATCCAGCGCACGAGCGGCCAGCCGCGGGCCTCGGCGAGCGCGGCGACCGCGTCGAGCAACGCTTGGCCGGCGCCTCTCCCGCGCGCTTGCGGGGCGACGAAGAGATCGTCCAGAAACCCGATGTCGCAACCGCGCGACGGGCTG
>CAYUKE010000286.1:0-4405 GCA_964445185.1 uncultured Geminicoccaceae bacterium | reverse complement strand
GCGCTTGCGGTTGCCGGTGATCGTCGACCCGCTCCAGCCCGGGCGGCAGGAGGTGCGCTTGCCGCCGCCGCGCGGCGGTGGAACGTGCTCGTGGTTGAGCCGATCCGCGATGGTGCGCGGAACGTCGCCGCGGGCCTACTCCTCGAAGATCCGCCGCGCGATACGTGGCCTCTCGCCTTCGGCGGAGATCGTGCTTACCGACAGCGTGCGCGCGGCGGCGGATAGGAGGAAGCCCTGCGTCACGACGTCCGCCAGGCGGCTGGATACATGTTCTTGTGATGTTCTTATAATGCTCGCCTGGCAAGATCGCCCGCCAACTCATGCTACCCATTCTAGATCAACACGTTATCCTCTTCTTGGTGCGTTTGCCGCGTAAGGCCGAGCGCCGGGATCGCGAGATCTTCTACACCCCGACCGAAGCCAGTCACGTCGTCGAGGCGTGGCGACGGCCCTGCGACCATGTCCGACCGCACGCCGCCCTCGGCTATCGACGGCCAGCGCCCGAGACCACCCTAGCGCCAGCCTCAGTGCCGCCACGCTCCGCATCCGCTGGCGCTCACGCACGCACCGTGCGTCACGAACTTCGCGCCCGGATCGACAAGTAGGGGCGGATCCGACATGCGCTGCGCGACTAGACGGCCTGCGGTTCCGCGATCTGAGACGAGCAGCAACTACGTATCGTGCCGCAGCCGGTTGCACGACGTTCGAGGTCGCGGCCGTTTCGGGCCGCATCTACGCAACGATCCAAGAGATGCTCGACATGTACGCGCCACGGCGGCGTGAGGATGCACCTGCAGCTATCGTGAAGCGCGACCGCCACCGCTGAACCGCTCAAGCAGGTCGGCCACCGTGGTCGGACGGTTGGACACCTATCCGCTCGTTCTTTGAGTTTGGTGGGCGCACAAGGACTCGAACCTTGGACCCGCTGATTAAGAGTCAGCTGCTCTACCAACTGAGCTATACGCCCGCGGGAGCACGCAATTACCCGCGGCTTGGTCGAAGGTCAAGGCGAAGCGGCCTCAGAAGGCGAAACGCCAGCCTTCGTCGGGGACGTCGCAGCCGCGGATGTCGTAGCGCGTGACGTCGGGCTGCAGCGCGTCGTCGGCGACCAGGTCGGCGAAACGATGCCGGAGCAGGCCGCAGCGCATGCCGTCCTGCGTGTAGACCTCAAGCAGCTCCGACTTGCCGCCGTAGGCGCCGTTCTCGCTGACCCACTCGGCGGTGGCGCCGACCTCCTGGCTGTCGAGGACCGACGTCATGGAGCCGTACATCCGCTGGCGATCGGCGTCCGTGAATGCCTGCGGATTGGCGCCGAAGGGATTGATCTGCGCGCTCGTGGACCCGCTCACGATGCCGATAACCGCCGCCAACCCGAACACCCAGCGCATCCACGTCCCCCAATTGCTCGAGCCTATGCTAGCCGACGTCCGGCCGGCTTGCCAGCCGTGCCGCGCCGTGCTCTCACCAACGCGAATTGCGGTTTTCCGAGGATGAGCATGGTCGCCACGCAAGACGCGCTGGAGCACTGGATCACCGAGTCGCGCGACGCGTCGCTGGAGCGCCTGTTCACGCTGCTGCGCTTTCCCTCGATCGGTACGGACCCGAACCACGACGACGATACGCGCGCCTGCGCCGGCTGGCTGGCCGCCGAACTCGACGGCATGGGCTTCGACGCGCGGGTCGTCGAGACACCCGGCCAGCCGATGGTCGTTGCGCACCATCCTGGACCCGCCGACGAACCAGGGCGGCCGCATCTCCTCTACTACGGCCATTACGACGTTCAGCCGGCCGACCCGCTGGAGCTTTGGGCGAGGCCGCCGTTCGAGCCGCAGGTGGTCACCGGCCCTCATGGCGAGCGGATCGTCGCCCGCGGGGCCGTCGACGATAAAGGCCAGGTGACGACGTTTCTCGAGGCGTTTCGAGCCTGGGTCGCCGTTGCCGGAACGCTGCCCTGCCGGGTCACGGTTTTCCTCGAGGGCGAGGAGGAGAGCGGCAGCCCGTCGTTGGATGGGTTTCTCGCCAACCACCGCGACGAACTCCGCGCGGATGTGTGCATCGTCAGCGATACCGGCATGTGGGACATCGCGACACCGGCGCTCACGACGGCGCTGCGCGGGCTTGTCTACCTCCAGCTCGATCTCGAAGGCCCAAGTCGCGACCTCCACTCGGGCATGTACGGCGGCGCCGTCCTCAATCCGCTCAACACGCTGGCGCGCCTACTGGCCCAGCTGCACGACGACGACGGTAGGGTGGCGGTCCCGGGCTTCTACGACGCCGTGCGACTGCTCGACGACGGCACGCGCGCAGCGTGGCGCGCCTTGGACTTTGACGCGGGCGGATTTCTAGAGGAGATCGGGCTCGAGCACGAATTTGGCGAGCCGGCGTTCACAACGCTGGAGCGGACCTGGGCGCGGCCGACTCTCGACGTCAACGGGATCTGGGGCGGCTATACCGGCGACGGGTCAAAGACCGTCATCCCGTCCCAGGCGCACGCCAAGCTCTCCTGTCGGCTCGTGGCCGACCAGGAGCCGGAGACGGTCCTCGCCGCCATCAAGGCTTTCGTCGAGGCGCGCGCCCCGGCCGACGCCAAGCTGACTTGGCACGTCTTCGGCAGTGAGCCCGCCATGGCCGTCCCCGCCGAGAGCAAGTGGACGGTTGCCGCGGGTCAGGCCCTGAACGACGTCTTCGGCAAGGAGCCGCATCTGATCGCTAGCGGCGGCTCGATCCCGGCCGTCTCGATGATCAAGCGGCACCTGGGCTGCGACAGCGTACTGATGGGCTTCGGGCTCGACGATGATCGTGTCCACTCGCCGAACGAGAAGTTCGAGCGCCGTTGCTTCGAGAACGGGATCCGCGCACACGCCGCGCTGCTGCGGCGGATCGCCAACGGCAAAGGATGACGCAGGCGCGGGCCCGCCCCGCCGCCGGACGCAGCGGGCCCTTCGCGCCTGGTCCCGCGCCACTCAGTTGCGCGAGCGATCGAGGTGCAGCGGGAGAAAGAACGGGCGGCGTGTCTCAAGACGAACCTGTGCCGGGTCGAGGCCCGCGTCTCGCAGCAGCGCGTCGTCCATGTCGCGGAGTTCGCGGCGCGCTTGCGCGCGGCTCATCCATTCCTTGAGGACATGCGCAAGGCGAGCGGTCAAAGACGGTTCGTTGCGCCGTGCATGCGGTAGTTCCGTTGCCAGGATCGCCCTGTGCACGTCAACTGGGGCGGCAACGATAACAGGCAACTTAACGATATTGCTCATCTTGGGCGTACATCTCCTCTTGTGATTTCGCGTTATGGGAGTATCGCTTCTCGCCGGCGTGCGCTCAAACGATGTCTGTGAACAAGAAAGATGAGCTCAGATCATGCAGCGCTTGCCGTCATTGACGGCGCTCAGGACGTTCGAAGCTGCGGCGCGCCATGGCAGCTTCACCAGAGCCGCGGAGGAGCTTCACGTCACGCAGAGCGCCGTCAGCCGCCAGATCCGGGCGCTCGAAGCCGAGCTCGGGGTCACGCTGTTTCGGCGCAGCCACCGCAAGGTTCGCCTCACCGGCGAAGGCGAGCGACTCTTGCCGGTCCTCACCGAGGCGTTCCGGTCCATCGCCCGCACAGTCGAGCGCGTTCGCCAGCCGGAGCGTGACGTCAAGGTCAAAGTGCCGCCGACGTTCGCGATCCGCTGGCTGATCCCACGGCTCGAGAGCTTTCAGGTGGCGCGACCGGACATCCAGGTACGGCTGACGGCGAGCGTCCGCGACGTCAAGCTCGGCAAGGAGCCCTTCGATCTGGGTGTGGTTCATGTTCCGGCCGGCGAGCCTGGTCGCAAAGGCGATCTGCTGCTGCGCGATCGGGCCGTTGTCGTCGCCGCGCCCCGCTATCTGGGCTCGGGGTTCGATCTACAACGTCCGCAGGACGTGGCACGGCATCAGCTCCTAATGGCGCGGCCTGGTGGCTGGGACTGGCGACGTTGGGCACGTGCCTTCGACGTCGACGACCTGCCGCTTGAGGATGCGCTTGAGCTGGAGCCGATGGAAGCCGCCATCCAGGCCGCGCGGAGTGGCCAGGGTTTGGCGCTGGTGCCGACCGCCTTCGTCGCCCCGGAGCTGACGGCTGGTGCCCTGGTGGCGCCGTTGCCGTCGGCGCCGCTCCCTATGGGTGCTTGGCTCGCGATCTACGCCCGCGGCGCGAGCGGCGATCCGTGCGTCGCAGCGTTCCGCGATTGGCTTCTCGGTGAGGCGATCGAAGGCAACTGACGATGACCTTGCCGCGACCCTGGCGCGGTGTAAGCGTCCGGGCTCACCGCTCTGGCTGCTTGTGGCAGGTTGAGTTGCGCTGCTGCAGCAGCGTAACAGAGCGGCTCAGCAGCCAGCCAGAGCGGCGACACCGGACGGTCACCGTGGCGATGCCTGCGGCACCGAAGCT
>CAYUKE010000285.1:0-4406 GCA_964445185.1 uncultured Geminicoccaceae bacterium | reverse complement strand
GAGCCGTCACCTGACCATAGAATCATGCGTTTATCGTGTTGTGAGTTCGAGCATGGCGCGATGGACCTTGGTGGCCGTCATGGCCGTCGTTATGTGGACTGTCGCGGCTGTTGCGCAGGATCGCCCGGCCCGCGTCGGCGTGGATGCTGTCCGTGTCGAACCTCTGTCGCAGACGGTGCCGATCCTGGGCCGTCTGGTTGCCAACCAGCGCGGCGAGGTCGCGGCCCGCGTCGCAGGCGCGGTGCAGCGGCTCGAGGTCCAAGTCGGCGATCGACTGGACGCGGGGAGCCTCATCGCGCTCGTCGACGTGGCACGACTTCAGGCAAACGCCCAGCTCGCGCGGGCCCGTGTCCTCGCGGCTGAGGCCCAGGTCGCGGCGGACCGGGCAGAATTGAGCCTTCTGGAGCAGGAGCGCGAGCGTCTCGCCCGGCTGCGCGCCTCGGCGGCCTTCTCACCGGCGGCGCTCGAAGACAAGACGCAAGAGATCCAAGCGGCGACCGCGCGGATTGCCCGCGCCGAGGCGCAGTTCGACGAGGCCAGCGCGGAGCTCATCTTGGCGGAGCGCGATCTCGCCGATGCGAGCATCGTGGCGCCCTATCCGGGCGTCGTCACGCAGCGGTATGTCAGTGCCGGCGACTATGTGCAAACCGGCGAGCCAGTCGTTTCCCTGGTCGACGACAGCACGTTGGAAATCGAGGCCGACGTGCCATCCTCGCAGGCGCGCGCGCTGCAGAGTGCAAGCGAACTCGACATCGTTTTCGACGACGGCTCGAGCGCATCGGGGATCGTCCGAGCCATCGTCCCGGACGAGAACCCGCTGACACGGACGCTGGCCGTGCGCGTTGCCATCGATGACGCCGCGCTCGACCGCTTCCTCGCCAGCGGCCAGTCGGTGACTTTGGAAGTGCCGATCGGTGCTCGGACCGATGTTGTGACTGTCGACAAGGATGCGGTGCTGCGGCGCGCGGACGAGGCGATCGTCTACCTGGCCGAAGACGGCGCGGCGACGCCGCGCACGGTGACGCTCGGCGAGGCGGTGGGACAGCGGTTCGTCGTGCGTGACGGTTTGGTGCCCGGTGAACTCGTCATCGTCCGCGGCAACGAGCGTCTACGACCCGGTCAAGCGATCGAGTACGCGCAACCGGAGACGGCCGCGCAACCTGCGGGCAGCGGCAGCGCCTCCTGATCCGCATAGCGAGGAGCGAGCGATGAACGTGATCCGCGCGGCGATCGAGCGACCCATCGCGGTCGTCGCCGCGGTCCTGCTGGCCGTGCTGTTCGGCGCGGTTTCGCTCCTCACGATCCCGATCCAGCTCACGCCGGACGTCGAGAAGCCGATCATCAACATCGAGACGGACTGGAGCGGTGCCGCACCGGCCGAGATCGAGCGCGAGATCCTCAATCCGCAGGAAGACGAACTCGCGGGTGTCGACGGCTTGGTCTCGATCACGGGATCGGCAGAGGACGGGCAAGCCGAGATCGAGCTGGAGTTCGCCGTCGGCACCAACATGGACCGGGCGCTGCTGCTGGTCGCGAACCGCCTCGATCGTGTCGACGGCTATCCGGAGGAGGCCGACGAGCCGACCCTCTCGACCGCCGGCGGCGAGGACAACCCGATCGCCTGGCTGACGATCAACCGGCTGCCGGGCACGGACCGACCGATCCATACCTTCGGCGACTTCGCGGACGAGGTCGTCAAAGACCGGCTGGAGCGGGTGCAAGGCATCGCCCGCGTCGACATCTTCGGCGGCAGCGAGCGCGAACTGCAGGTGACGGTGCGCCCCGAGGACATGGCGCGGTTCGGTCTGACGGTGCCGGAGGTGGCGGAGCTCCTGCGCGAGGCCAGCGTGTCGATGAGCGCCGGCGACGTCGACGAGGGCAAGCGCCGCTACGTGGTCCGGACCGAAGGCGAGTTCGAGACGCCGGAGCAGGTGCGCGCGGTCGTTCTCCGGACGCTGATCGACGAGGAGACGCGGCGGCTCGCCCGCGTGACCGTCGGCGACATCGCCGACGTGGCGTTCGCGTTCAAGGAGCCCGTCGCCAGCATTCGGGTCCTCGGCGAGCAGGCGCTCGCGATGCGTGCGATTCGCGAGACCGGCGCCAATGTCATCGAGACGATGGCAGGATTACGCGCGGCAATCGACGAACTCCGCGCCGGGCCTCTTGCCGCCAACGGCCTGACGATTGTCCAGCGCTACGATGAGACGATCTACATCGACAGCGCAATCGAGCTTGTCATCTCCAACATTTACGTTGGTGGCACGCTCGCGGCTATCGTTCTGTTGGTCTTCCTGCGCAGCCTCGGCGCAACCTTCATCGTCTCTGTCGCTATCCCGGTCTCGGTGGTGGCGAGCTTCGTTGCGATGGCGGCGATGGGCCGTTCGATCAACGTCATCTCGCTCGCTGGCTTGGCGTTTGCCGTCGGCATGGTCGTCGACGCCGCGATCGTCGTGCTCGAGAACATCTACCGGCTGCGTCAGCAGGGCTTGTCTCGTCGCGAAGCGGCGTACCAGGGTGCGTCACAGGTTTGGGGCGCCATCCTCGTGTCGGCGTTGACGACAGTGATGGTGTTCATCCCGATCCTCACCATGCAGCTTGAGGTCGGCCAACTCTTCCGCGACATCGCCGTAGCGATCTCGGTTGCCGTGTTGGTGTCCTTGTTCGTCGCCGTCACCCTGATCCCGGCGATGGGCGCACGCCTGCTCGGTCGCGCAGACGGCAGCATGAGCCGCGTGCAGATTCCCGTTGTCGATCCCATAGCTCGGGCATTCCGCGCCGCGGTGCTCGGCTTTACGGCCGGGATCATCAAGTATCGACTGGTCGCGCTCGCCTTCGCCGGACTGGTTGCCGTCGCCGCGGGCAGCCTCGCCTACGTCGCGATGCCGAAGCTCGGCTATCTGCCGTCGGGCAACCGCAATCTCGTGTTCGGCATCATCGTGCCGCCACCTGGCTACAACCTCGACACGATGCGGGCGATGGCTGAGCGCGTGGAGACGGCAACGCGCCCTCTCTGGTCGAGCGAGGCCAACGGCGAGCCAGCCGCCGAAGGCCCACCACAGATCCGCCATTTCTTCTTCGTCGCGTTCCGCGGGAACACGTTCATCGGCGCGTCGGCAGAAGAAGAGGGGCGGGCGGGCGAACTTGTCGGGCCGCTCTCAGGGCCGATCTTCTCCGAGCCGGGCACGTTCGGCTTCGTTCGCCAGCCGTCCTTGTTCGGTCGCGGCTTCGGCGGGGGCAATTCCATCGACGTCGACGTGCGCGGCCCCGATCTGCAGACGATCCTCGACGTCGCGCTGCGGGTAACGGGCAAGATCGGCGCCGCACTTCCGAACGAGGCAGGCCATCAAATCCGACCGATACCCGGTCTCGAACTGGGCGCGCCCGAGGTGCGCCTCCTTCCCGACCGCGTGCGGCTCGCCGACGCCGGGGTTTCCACTCGCGACTTCGGCATGAGCGTCGACGCCTTCAATGACGGGCTCAGGGTGACCGAGATCACCGTCGACGGTGATCGTATCGATCTCACCCTGAAGGGCCCTGAGACCGACGCGATGCGGACGCAGGGCATCGGTGCCCTGCCGATCGTCACCGCTGACGGACTGATCTTGCCGGCGAGCCAGCTCGCACGCGTCGACGTCACGTCGGGGCCGACTGAAATCCGTCACGTCGAGCGCGAACGCACGGTGACGGTGGTCGTCAGCCTCGGCGACGGTATGCCGCTTGAGCAGGCCATGGACATCCTCGATGCAGAAGTGATCGGCGCCCTGCGCGATGAAGGGCTGCCGGCGGGCGTGGACATCCGTTTGTCCGGCACCGCTGACGAGCTGAAGCGCACCTTCGCCGAACTACAGATCGATCTGCTATTGGCGCTCGTCATCGTCTATCTGGTGATGGCGGTGCTGTTCGAGAGCTTCCTCTATCCGCTGATCATCCTGATCACCGTGCCACTGGCCGCGGCCGGTGGCATTGCTGGGCTTTGGGCGCTCAACGCTTATCTCGGCGCCTTGCAGCCGCCCGGATTCCAGCCACTCGACATGCTGACGATGCTCGGCTTCGTGATCTTGCTCGGAATCGTCGTCAACAACGCGATCCTGCTCGTCGATCAGACCCTTCAACACGTCCGCAACGAGGGCATGACGCGGAGTGAGGCCATCCTCGAGGCAACCAGCAATCGGCTGCGCCCCATCTTCATGTCCACGATCACCAGCCTCGTCGGCATGCTGCCGCTGGTGTTGTTTCCGGGTGCCGGCTCGGAGCTCTATCGCGGGCTGGGTTCTGTGGTGATCGGCGGGCTGTCGCTGAGCGCCTTGCTGACGCTCTTGCTCATCCCGCCGCTCTTGTCGGTTGTGCTCGTCGAGCGCCTGCGCAACGCCGACCGGCGGTCGGACAGCCGGCGCCGCTCCCGGCCG
>CAYUKE010000284.1:0-4436 GCA_964445185.1 uncultured Geminicoccaceae bacterium | reverse complement strand
CCATCGCGCGGCGCAACACGTCGGCGCCGCCGAGCGAGTAGCCGGCGAGATCGCGGGCGATCTGCATGACCTGCTCTTGGTAGATGATGACCCCGTTGGTCTCCTCCAGGATCGGCTCGAGCTTCGGGTGCAGGTAGGCCGGGTCCTCGCGGCCGTGCTTGACGGCGATGTACCGCGGAATGTTGTCCATCGGGCCGGGCCGGTAGAGCGACCCCATGGCGATGATGTCCTCGAAGCAGTCGGGCTTGAGGTCCTTCAACGCGGTCTTCATCCCACCCGATTCGAGCTGGAACACGCCGTTGGTCTCGGCCCGGCTCATCAACGCGTAGGGCTCCGGGTCATCCAGCGGCAGAGTAGCCAGGTCGAGCGGCGTGCCGAGCGCCTCGTTTACCAGGGTCTCGGCGGTTCGGAGCAGCGTCAGCGTCGTCAGGCCGAGGAAGTCGAACTTGACGAGACCGACCTTCTCGACGGCCTTCATGTCGTATTGCGTGACCGGCATGGGCGAGCGGGGGTCGCGATAGAGCGGCACCAGCTCGTCGAGCGGCCGATCACCGATGACGACGCCCGCGGCGTGGGTCGAGGCGTGTCGGGGCAACCCCTCGAGACGCCGCGCCGTGTCGATCAGCTCGCCGACCTGGTCGTCCTTCTGCCGTTCCTCGGCGAGCCTCGGCTCCATCTCGAGCGCCTGCTCGATGGTCGGCGGGTTGGCGGGGTTGTGCGGGATCAGCTTCGAGATGCGATCAACCTGGCCGTACGGCAATCCCATCACCCGGCCGACATCGCGGACCACGGCGCGCGCCTGCAGGCGGCCGAAGGTGATGATGTGGGCGACGCGATCGTCGCCATACTTGGCGCGAACGTAGTCGATGACCTCGTCGCGGCGGTCCTGACAGAAATCGATGTCGAAGTCAGGCATCGACACACGCTCAGGGTTCAAGAACCGTTCGAACAGAAGCCCGAAGCGCAGGGGGTCGAGATCGGTGATCTCGAGCGACCAAGCGACGACCGAGCCGGCACCCGAGCCGCGGCCGGGACCAACCGGGATGCCGCGCCCCTTCGCCCAACGGATGAAATCCGAGACGATCAGGAAGTAGCCCGGGAAGTCCATCTGCACGATGACCGCGAGCTCGAAGGCCAGCCGGTCCCGATAGCGCGCAAGCTCCCGTTCGACATCCACTGTGGGCGCGAGCTGCGGGCGGACGTGACGGGCAAGACGCTCCTCCAGTCCAGCAGCGGCCTGGTGGCGCAACTCATCCGCCGCGTCACGCCCAGCTGCCGATGGAAAGTGCGGAAGCATCGGCTTGTGGCTCGGGATCTTGAAGGCACAGCGACGCGCGATAACGAGCGTGTTCGCGACCGCCTCCGGTAGATCCTCGAATAGCGCCGCCATCTCGTTGGCGGACTTGAGGCGCAGCTCCGGGCTCGTCCGCGGCCGCTCGGCCTCGATCAGCCGCCGACCGTGGGCAATGCAGGCGAGCACGTCCTGAGGCTGCGCGTCGTCGAGGTCGAGGAAGTGGACGTCGTTGGTCGCGACCAGCGGCAGGCCTTGCGCGTAGGCGCGGTCGACGAACCAGTCCTCCGTCCGCGCTTCGGCCTCTGAGCCGGAGCGGATCAACTCGACGTAGAGGCGCCCCGCGAACGCGGCTTCGAGGCGTGCGAGCACTGCGGCCGCGTCGTCGGCGCGGCCGGTGAGAAGAAGTTGGCCGAGCGCTCCCTCGGGTCCGCCGGTCAGGAGCAGCAGACCCGCGTGGTTCGCGCACAGGTCGTCAAGGCCGACCCAAACGTCGCGCGGGCCATCCTTGAGGTACGCCCGAGACAGCAGCTTCAGCAGCGAGCCATAGCCGGTCGCGTCCTGACAGAGGAGGGTGATGAGGCCCACGATCGGCTCGTCCCGCGGGGTTCGGTCGACCTCGACGGGCAGGAGACAACCGACGATCGGCTGGACACCGGCGGCGACCGCCTTGCCGCCGAAATCATAGGCGCCGAACAGCGCTGCCTCGTCGGTCATCGCCACGGCGGGCATGCCGGCCGCCCGGCAGGCCGCGACCAGCCCGTCGGGCCGCACCGTGCTCTGCAGAAGCGACCACGCCGTGCGGACCCTGAGATGTACGAAGCCGGTGGCGGTCAACCCTGCGTCTCCCTGGTGCTCAAGAGCGCGAGACGTCCACGCTCCAAGCTGTAGATCCGATCGAGACGCGCCGCGAGCCGGCGGTCGTGGGTGGCGATGACCGCGCCGGCGCCGCTGCTCGCCAGCGCCCGTATGAAGGCGTCGAAGACGATCTTGGCCGTGCCCTCGTCGAGATTGCCGGTCGGCTCGTCGGCGAGCACCAGCTTGGGCGCGTTGGCAAGCGCCCGGGCGATGGCGACGCGCTGCTGCTCGCCGCCCGAGAGCTTCGCCGGGGGGTGCCGCAAACGGTCGCCGAGGCCGACCGCAGCGAGCAGGTTGCGGGCACGGCCCTCCGCCTCGTGCCGCGTGCGACCGGCCAGCATCTGCGGCAGCGTCACGTTCTCGATCGCCGTGAACTCCGGCAGCAGGTGGTGGAACTGATAGACGAAGCCGATCGCGTCGCGCCGCAGCTGCGTGCGGGCGCGATCGCGACGCCGGCTCGTGCATGCGCCGCCGATCACCACCTCGCCGGCGTCGGGCCGCTCGAGCAGGCCAGCGATCTGCAGAAGCGTCGACTTGCCCGCGCCCGAGACACCGACGAGCGCAACGCCCTCGCCGGCGGCGACGCTGAGGTCGACCCCGCGCAGCACGTCGATGCGGTCTCCGGCCTGGACGAAGCTCCGCTGGATGCCTTCGAGAACGAGCGTCGGTGCCGTCACGTCCGCGCTACTCGCGCCTGAGCGCTTCGACGGGGTCGAGCTGGGCCGCACGCCAGGCCGGAATGATCGTCGCGACGAAGGCGAGGACAAGCGCCATGGTCACGACGTTGACGAGATCGCTGGGTTCGACCCTCGCCGGCAGCTGCGACAGGAAGCGGATCTCGGCGGTCCAGAGCTCGGCCCCGGTCAGACGCTCCAGGCCGCGACGGATCGTGTCGATGTTCAGCGCGAACGCGAGGCCGAGGGCGAGGCCGATGAGGGTTCCAAGCGTCCCGATGACCATGCCGGCGAGGAAGAACACGCGCATGATGGCACCCCGCGTCGCCCCCATCGTCCGCAGGATCGCGATGTCGCGGCCCTTCGAGCGCACCAGCATGGTCAGGCCGGTGATGATGTTGAAGGCGGCGACGAGAATGATCAGGGTCAGGATCAAGAACATGACGTTGCGCTCGACTTCCAGCGCGTTGAAGAACTGGGCGTTGACCTGTTGCCAGCTGGTGACCCAGCCTCGATGGCCAACGACCTCCTGGAACGCAGCCTGCACCAAGGAAAGGCGCTCCGGGTCGACGACGAACGCGTCGATCGCGTTGACGCGCTCGCCGAGGTCGAAATAGCTGCGCGCGGCGTCGCGGGGCATCAGCACGACACCGTTGTCGTAGTCGTACATGCCGACCTCGAAGACGGCGACGACCTCGTAGCCGACGACCCTGGGCACGGTGCCGAACGGCGTCGCGGGGCCGTCCGGCGAGATCAGGGTCATCCGCCCGCCGACGCCGAGGCCGAGCCGACGCGCCATCTGCGCGCCGATGGCGACGCCCCTCGCCTCGTCGAAGCCGTCGAAGCTGCCGCGCAGCAGATGCTCGTCGAGGATGGCCCGGCCCTTCAGGTCCTCTTCGGCCAAGCCCCGGACGAGGACGCCGCTGGCAACGCCATTGGCGGTGGCCATGGCCTGGCCTTCGACGAACGCCGTCACCGTCTCGACGCCGTCGACGGTCCGGAGCGAGGCGACCAGCGCCTCGTGGTCCGCAAGGCCCGCGGGCCCGGAGTGGACGACGAGGTGGCCGTTGAAGCCCAAGATGCGATCGAGCAGCTCGGCCCGGAAGCCGTTCATCACGGCGAGGACGACGATCAGCGTTCCGACGCCGAGCGCGATGCCGGTGAGCGCGAAGGCCGTGATCACGGTGACGAAGCCGTGCTCGCGGGTCGGTCGGAGATAGCGCCGGGCGATCCAGCGCTCAGCGGGGCCGAACACGCTCAGCCGGCGAAGCGCTGGAGAACGGCGTCGGGGGGAAGCTCTTCCGTCATGCCCGTGCGGCGATCCTTGACCTCGACCACGCCCGCCTTGAGGCCGCGGGGGCCGACAATGACCTGATAGGGCAGCCCGATCAGCTCCATGGTCGCGAACTTCACCCCCGGGCTGTCGTCGCGATCGTCGTACAACACCGGGACGCCGGCGCCCACGAGCTTCGCGTAGAGGTCGCCGGTAAGCGCGCTGCAGGGCTCGTCGCTGGCGCGCAGGTTGATCAGCCCGAGGGCGAAAGGCGCCACGCTCGCCGGCCAGATGATCCCCTTGTCGTCATGGTTGGCCTCGATCAGCGCGCCGACGAGCC
>CAYUKE010000283.1:0-4438 GCA_964445185.1 uncultured Geminicoccaceae bacterium | reverse complement strand
GCAGCTGCGATCGAGGCGATCCCCGGTCTTGAGGTCGCCCAGGCGCCGGTCGAGACGAACCTGGTCTTCATCTCGACCAGCGCCGCGAGCCGCACGGCGCCGGAAATCTCGCAAGCGCTGCTTGCCCAAGAGGTCCGCATCGGCGCGATGGGCCCAGCGCTCCTGCGCGCGTGCACCCATCTCGACGTCGACGACGCGGGCATCGAGCGCGCCATCGCCGCGCTGCGCCTCGTCATGGCGGGATAGGCCTGCCGGGGCGCAGCCGACGCTGCTCAGGCCGCGCGCTGACGGTCGTAGAGCTCTTCGAGTTCGTCCTTGAACCGATCGACGATGATCGGCCGGCGCAGCTTCATCGTCGGCGTCAATGTGCCGTTCTGGATCGAGAACGGCTCCGGCATGATCCGGAAGCGGCGGACGCGCTCGATCACCGAGAGGTTCTCGTTGGCACGCTTGAGCGCGCCGTCGATCGCCCTACGCAGCGCGTCACTGCCGGCGAGCTCGGCGAGGTCTGGGTCGAGGCCCTGCGACTGGCTGAAGCCCTTGAGCCAGTCGGCATCCGGCACCACCAGTGCCACCAAGTGTGGGCGCTTGTCGCCGAAGACGAGGACCTGGCCGATCTCAGGCTGGAGCGAAAGCACGCCCTCGACCCGCTGCGGCGAGATGTTGTCGCCGCCGGAGTTGACGATCATCTCCTTCTTGCGACCCGTGATGTAGAGAAAGCCCCCGTCGTCGCGGGTGCCGATGTCGCCCGTGTGCAGCCAGCCGTCGATCAGCGTGCTGTGCGTGGCGACGTCGTCCTTCCAATAGCCGCGCATCACCAAGGGTCCACGGACGAGGATCTCACCGTCGTCGGCGATGCGGACCTCGACATCCTTCAGCGGCAGCCCGACGCTCTTCAGCTTGTGGCGCTGCGGTCGGTTGGCGGTGATGACCGGCGCCGCCTCGGTCTGGCCGTAGCCTTGATAGATCGGCAGTCCGAGCGCGGCGAAGAAGACGCCGACATCGTAGTTCAGGGGTGCGCCGCCCGACACCATGGCCTTGAGCCGCCCGCCGAAGCGCTCGTTCACCTTGCGGCGCACGAGGCGGTCCAGCAGCGGATCGAGCAGGCGGTCGCCGAGCCCGAGCGCGGCGCCTTCGTAGCGCCGGGTGCCGATATCGAGCGCGCGCTCGAAGAACCACGCGCGTGCGCCGCCCGCGCGCTTGACGCCTGCGAGGATACGCGTGCGCATCACTTCATAAAGGCGCGGCACGCAGGTGAGAATGGTCGGCCGCGCCTCGCCGAGGTTCTGGACAAGGGTGTCGACCCCCTCCGCGTAGTAGATCTGAGCGCCGATCGCCATCGGCACGAACTGCCCGGCTGTGTGCTCGTAGGAGTGCGACAGCGGCAGGAACGAGAGGAAAATCTCGCCCTCGTCGACGCCCAACTCCTCGAGAAGATCGACCGAGCCGATGACGTTGGCGAGGATATTCCGATGCGACAGCATCACGCCCTTGGGCGTTCCGCCGGTGCCCGAGGTGTAGATGATGCACGCGAGGTCGTCGGGCGCCGGCGTGGCGAAGGGCGTCGCATCGTTCTGCCGGCCAAGCGCAAGCGCGTCGTCCCAGCTCGTGACAGACCGGGTCGTCGCACCGTCGGCCGGCGGCTCGATGGCCACGATCCGGTGCACCGACGGCACCTCCTCGATCGCCGGCAGCAGCGTCTTCGCCACCGCCGCACCGGAGTAGACGACGGTCGTCGTCTCGCTGTGTTGCAGGACGAACCGGTGGTCGGCGACGGTATTGGTCGTGTAGGCGGGCACGGTCACAGCACCGACCGTGAGCGCCGCGAGGTCGGCGATCAGCCACTCCGGCCGGTTCTCGGCGACGACGGCGACGCGCTCGCCGGGCTCGAGCCCCATCGCCCGGAACCCACGCGCCAGCGCGATCACCTGCTCGGCGACCTCGCCCCAGGTCTGGGAGCGATAGCCGTCCGGCTCTCGCCGCCAGAGGAACGGTCGATCGGGCCGCGCCGCCGCGGCTGTTTGGAAAAGCTCGACGAGATTGGTGGCCGTGTACACGTACCCCTCCCACAACCTGCGGTAGCCTGCCGGCCGAGACCCATGTGCTGCGGCGCGTCTAGCCGGCAAGCGCATGTCTGACCAGAGGTTCTCGGTCGGCGCACCGCCTGGAAGCGACCAACCCGCCGCTTATATGGTGAGATGCTTTCAGGAGTGCGATATGTCCGAGGCGATGGCCGTTCCAGCGGCGCCTACGTGGGATCTGAGTGATCTCTACACCGGTCCCGAGGACCCGACGCTCGAGCGCGACCTCGCGTGGGCCGACGGCGAGGCCGACGCGCTGGTCGCGGGCTTTCGCGGTCGCCTTGCCGATGTCGAAGGCGACGCGCTCGCCGAGCTTCTGCGCCGCTACGAGACGCTGAACGAGACCACGGGTCGCGCCTACAGCTTTGCCGGCCTGCGCTTCGCCGCGGCGCGCGAGGATGCCGAGATCGGCCGCTTCTACCAGAGCGTTCAGGAACGGCTGAACGGGCTGACCAGCCGGCTCTTGTTCGTCACGCTGGAGCTGAACCGAATCGACGACGAGGCGCTGGCGACCAAGCTCGCCGAATCCCCGTCGCTGCAGCACTACCGCCCGTGGCTGCGCGAGGTCCGCGCGCTGCGGCCGCACCAGCTTGAGGACGCGGTTGAGACGACGCTGCACGAGAAGGCGATCAGCGGCCGCAACGCTTGGGTGCGGCTGTTCGACGAGACGATGGCCGAGCTGCGCTTTCCGTTCGGTGACGAGCGGCTGAGCAGCGCGGAAGTCTTCGACAAGCTCCAGTCCAAGAACCGCGACGTCCGCCGTGAGGCCGGCGCCGCGGTGGCGACGACGCTGGCCGAGCGCATTCGGCTGTTCGCGCGGATCACCAACACGCTCGCCAAGGACAAGCAGATCGAGGACGGCTGGCGGCACTTTCCGCGCCCGATCTCCTCGCGCAACGTCGCCAACCGGGTTGAGGACGAGGTGGTCGACGCGCTGATCGGCTCGGTCCGACAAGCCTATCCCCGCCTCTCGCATCGCTACTACCAGCTCAAGGCGCGCTGGCTCGGTCTCGACCGTCTCGCCTACTACGACCGTAACGCGCCCTTGCCCGAGGACGACGACACGCGCCTGCCTTGGGACGACGCCAAGGTCGTCGTGCTCGACGCCTACAGGGACTTCTCGCCGCGCCTCGCCGGCATCCTCGAGCCGTTCTTCGAGCGACGCTGGATCGACGCCGAGGTGCGGCCGGGCAAGGATTCGGGCGCCTTCTGCCATCCGACGGTGCCATCGGCGCACCCCTACGTGCTGATGAATTTCCAGGGGCGCGCGCGCGACGTCATGACCCTCGCCCACGAGCTTGGCCACGGTGTTCACCAGACGCTCGCCGCCGAGCAGGGCCTGCTGATGGCGGCGACGCCGCTGACGCTCGCCGAGACCGCGTCCGTCTTTGGCGAGCAGTTGACCTTCAAGCGACTGCTCGCCGCCACCGACGACCCGCGCCGGCGCCGTGTGCTGCTCGCCGGCAAGATCGAGGACGCGCTCAACACCGTCGTCCGCCAGATCGCCTTCGTCGAGTTCGAGCGCCGCGTCCACGACGCCCGCGGCAAGGCCGAGCTCACCGCCGACGAGCTCGGCGCCATCTGGCTCGACGTGCAGACCGAGAGCCTGGGGCCCGCCTTCGAGTTCGACGACGCCTATCGCGTCTTCTGGTCCTACATCCCGCACTTCATCCACGTGCCGTTCTACGTCTACGCCTACGCCTTCGGCGACTGCCTGGTGAAGGCGCTCTACGCCGTGTTCGAGCGCGAGCCCGAGGGCTTCGAGGCGCGCTATCTCGACCTCCTGCGCGCCGGCGGCACGGTGCGCCACCAGGAACTGCTCGCACCCTTTGGCCTCGACGCCCGCGATCCGGCCTTCTGGGACCGAGGCATCGACGTCGTCGCCCGCATGATCGACCAACTCGAGACGGAGCTACCGGCGTGAGCGAACCGCGGTCGGAGAACACGTTCGGCGGTCGCGTCCGTCGCTACGCCCAGGTCGGCACGGCGATGAGCGGCATCGCCGCGCGCTATGCCGGCAAGCGGGTGCTCGGCATGGAGATCGACGACAGCCGCTACGCGAGCGAGCTGAAGGCGGCGCTCGGCGGGCTCAAGGGGCCGCTGATGAAGGTGGCCCAGATCCTCTCCACCATCCCCGACGCCATTCCCGCCGACTACGCCGCCGAGCTCGCCCAGCTCCAGTCCGAGGCGCCGCCGATGGGCAAGCCCTTCGTCCGGCGACGAATGCAGGCGGAGCTGGGCTCCGACTGGCAGCGCCATTTCGCCGAGTTCCCGCTCGAGGCCGCGCACGCCGCCTCGCTCGGACAGGTGCACAAGGCCGTGCTCAAGGACGGCAGCGAGGTCGCCTGCAAGCTGCA
>CAYUKE010000282.1:0-4447 GCA_964445185.1 uncultured Geminicoccaceae bacterium | reverse complement strand
ACGACCGGGGCGACCGTCGTCGTCGGCCTCGACACGGCGCCCCCGGGAATCTTGCTCTGGCGCTCGGTCCTGCAGTGGCTTGGCGGCATCGGCATCATCGTCATGGGCGTCGCCGTCCTGCCGCTGCTCTCGGTTGGCGGCATGCAACTTTTCCGGACCGAGAGCAGCGACCGCTCGGACAAGATCTTCTCGCGCGCCGGCGAGCTGGCCTCGGCGATCGGCCTTGTCTACTTCGCCTTCACGATCGCTTGCGGGGTCGCCTACTGGATCGGCGGCATGAGCGTGTTCGACGCCGCCAACCACGCCATGACAACGGTGGCGACCGGCGGGTTCTCCACGCGCGACGAATCGCTCGCCTATTTCGACAGCGCCCTCATCGAGTGGTCGGCCGTCGGCTTCATGCTCGCCGGCGCCATACCCTTCGTCCTCTACATTCAGGCACTCAGCGGCAAGCCCCGGGTGCTCGCCAACGACACGCAGGTGGTCTGGTTCTTCGGCATCGCGTTGGCGAGCTGGGCCGTGCTGGCGACCGATCTCGTCGCCACCGATGGTGCCCCGCCGCTCGACGCCCTCCGTGCCGCTGCGTTCAACAGCACGGCGGTGATCACCGGCACGGGCTATGCTTCGGCCGACTACAACGTCTGGGGGCCGATGCCGGTTGCCCTGTTCTTCTTCTTGATGTGCGTCGGCGGCTGCACCGGCTCGACGACGGGCGGCATCAAGGTCTTCCGCTTCGCCGTGCTCTACGCCATCGCGCGGACCCAGGTGCTGCGCCTGATCCAACCGAGCGGCGTCATCCTGACGACCTACAACGGCCGGCCGCTCCCGGACGCGGCGGCGATCTCGGTCATGGCGTTCTTCTTCCTGTTCGCGCTCAGCTTCTCGCTGCTAACCTTGGCCCTGTCGCTCGTCGGTCTGGACTACCTGACGGCGATGTCGGCATCCATCTCGGCGCTGGCCAATGTCGGGCCGGGCCTCGGCCCGGTCATCGGGCCGACCGGCAGCTACGCCAGCCTACCCGACGCGGCGAAGTGGCTCCTGTCGCTCGGCATGCTGCTCGGCCGGCTGGAACTCTTCACCGTGCTGGTGCTGCTGACGCCGATCTTCTGGCGACAGTGATGCGTTGCGCGCCGTGCGCGCCGCTGTCATGGGAGAACAAACGACGCGGGAGGACGGGGATGAGCGGTGCGCTCTTGGATCTCATGCGCGCGGAGCTGCCGGTCGTCGCGGAGCCTCGCACACTGCCGCTGGCCGCGACCGGCCTTGTCGTCGTCGACGAGGTGAACGGCTTTTGCACCGTCGGCGCCGGCAACCTCGCGCCGCAGGCGCCCAACCAGCAGGTGGCGACCATGATCGCGACCACGGCCGATCTCGCGGCCCGGTTCGCCGCAGCCCACCGGCCGGTCCTCGCCTTCCTCGACACCCATGAACCGGGCGTGCCCGAACCACCCTACCCGCCCCACTGCGAGCGCGGCACCGGCGAGGAGAACCTGGTGCCAGAGCTGGCCTGGCTCGAGGACGATCCCAACGCCACGCTCGTGCGCAAGGACTGCATCAATGGCTTTGTCGGCGCGATCGAACATGCCAGCCATCACGGCCTGCACCACAACAAGGTTCTCGACTGGCTCAACGTCCACCGTCTCGCCAACGTCCTCGTCACCGGCATCTGCACCGACATCTGTGTCATGGACTTCGTCCTGACGCTGCTATCGGCGCGCAACCATCGCCTCGCCCCGGCGCTGCGCGACGTCGTCGTGCTCGAGCCGGGCTGCGCCACCTACGACCTGCCGGGGGCGCAGGCGGGAGCACTCGGCCTGCCGCCTACCGCTGCCCACCCGCAGGCGCCGGCGCACCACATCGGCCTCTACTTGATGGCCGCGCGCGGCGCCGTGCTGGCGAGCGAGGTCAAGCTGGACCCGTAACGAACGCGGCGCCGACTAGGCCGCTCGCGGCTGCACTACGGCCCGACAGTCGGCCGCCGGAGTTTCGCCGGCGCGCGATCCCGGACTTGACCCGAGTTTGGGGATCGGGCCTGTTCGCCTGCCTCATTGAAGGATGCACGTACGTATGACTACAGAGCCCGTAGGGACGGTCGCGCTGACGTTCGAGGACGCCACGCTGTTCGCGCACGTCACCGATCCCGTCCTCGAAGATTTGTCCGCGATGGCGCGGGTGGGCCGCTCGTTGTTCCTGTCTTGCGACGAGACCGCGGGCGTCGAGCGCCTGACCCCGGCGAACGGCACGACCGACCACTGGGCCAACCACGCCCATTTCCACCTGGGCGCGTTCTTCGATCTGCCGGACGGGCCCAAGGGTGAGATGGATATCGAGGGCCTGGCCGAAGACGACGGCTGGCTGTGGGTGGTCGGTTCGCACTCGCTCAAGCGCCAGAAGCCGGATGCCGACGAAGACAAGCAAGCGGGGTCGCGGGCTCTACGAGCCGTCAAGCGCGAGGCCAATCGGTACTTCCTCGGCCGGGTCCCACTAGCCACGGACGCGAGCGGGGAGGTCGGACCGGTCGAGACGGCGGGCGCTCGCCGGCCCCAGTCGATCGGACTGAAGAAGTCGCAGAGCAGGCTGCACAAGTGGCTGCGGAAGGACCCGTTGCTCGCACCGTTTCTGGCGATCCCGTCCAAGGAGAACGGGTTCGACATCGAGGGCCTAGCGGCACGCGGCGACCGCGTTTGGCTTGGCTTGCGCGGGCCGGTGCTGCGCGGCCACGCGGTCATCATCGAGCTCCGCCTAAAGCCAACCAGCAAACGACGGCTCAAGGCGCGCAAGCTCGACGGCAACCGTCGCTACAAGCTGCACCTGATCGATAGTGCGGGTCTGGGCATCCGCTCGTTGATGCTGCAGGGCGACGACCTGCTGGTGCTCCTCGGGCCGACCATGTCGGCGGACGGCCCGGCGCGGGTGCTGCGTTGGCGCGAAGCCACCAGAACAAGGACCGATGGCCTCGTCGACCGAGCGCAGCTCGCCGCGGTCGCCGAGCTGCCCTATCGCGGTCCCGTCGATCATCCCGAGGCGCTGGAGGCGTGGCCCGAGGCCGGAGAGGACGCGGTTCTCGTCGTTTACGATGCACCGGCTCCGGCGCGCGTCGATGAGGCGAGCCGAACGGTCGCTGCCGATGTCTGGCGTATCGATCCCCGCTAGTCGCACTCGCGGCCACGCAAACCTCTTGCCCTGAGCGCGCAACGCTGCACTTTCTGGTTCCAACGGTGAACAAGCGGGGAGACGCCCGCGTTGCCGAAGCTCAGGGAGGAGCTGCATGCAGACCGAACAGCCCGCCGCGGCATCGCCGGGGCGGCGGACATTTCTTCGTGGGGCGAGCCTGGCGTCCCTCAGCGCTGCCGTCGGCGCCGCGATCCCGTTCGGCGGGAACCTGCAGCCGGGTTTCGTGCCCGCCGCGTTCGCGCAGGATGCGGACCTGCTGGCCGGCAAGGATGGTCTGACGCTCCTCGGTGACCGACCGCTCAACGCGGAGACACCGCCGCACTTGCTTGACGACGCGATCACGCCGACCGCACGGCATTTCATCCGCAACAACGGCATCACGCCCGAGACGACGTCGCCCGAGGGCTGGACGCTCACCGTTGACGGGCTGGTCGACACGCCGATGACGCTCACGGTCGACGGGCTGCGGGAACAGTTCGAGGTCGTCACCATGGCGCTCGTCATCGAGTGCGGCGGCAACGGTCGGGCGTTCTTCGCTCCGCCGGCTTCGGGCAATCAGTGGACGTATGGCGCGGTGGCGTGCTCCGAGTGGACCGGCGTCCGCCTCAAGGACGTGCTGGAGGCCGCAGGCGTCAAGCCGGGCGTGGTCTACACAGCCCACGTTGGCGCCGACGAGCACCTGTCACGGGACCCCGACAAGCTGCCGATCAGCCGTGGCATTCCGATCGAGAAGGCGCTCACCGACAACGTCCTCATCGCCTTCGCCCAGAACGGCGGGCCGCTCCACGTCCAGAACGGCGCGCCGCTCCGCCTGGTCGTGCCCGGCTGGCCCGGCTCCTGCTCGCAGAAATGGCTGACGCGGATCTGGCTGCGCGACGTCGTTCACGATGGGCCAAAGATGACCGGCACCTCCTACCGCGTGCCGAATAGGCCGGTGGCCCCCGGCGAGGATGTCGCCGAGGAGGATTTCGTCATCATGGAGCGGATGCCGGTTAAGTCGCTCATCACGTTCCCCGCCACCGGCACCGACCTCGCCGAACGAGCCACGGAGGTGCGCGGCCATGCCTGGGCGGGCGACCGCACCATCGCGCGCGTCGACCTGTCGATCGACTTCGGCGCTACGTGGACGGCGGCCGACCTCACCGATCCGGTCAACGACGGTGCCTGGCAGCACTTCCGGGCCGAGATAGCCTTCCCGCAGGCCGGCTACTACGAGGTCTGGGCCCGGGCGACCGATAGCGACGGCGTGATGCAGCCGCACGCGATCGCCTGG
>CAYUKE010000281.1:0-4475 GCA_964445185.1 uncultured Geminicoccaceae bacterium | reverse complement strand
AGAAGGGAAGCATCGCCATCGGGTCGCGGCGCATCGCCGCCTGGCCAACAGCGGCCGCGGTAGCCTCCGAACCCATGGTCGCGGCCGAGTAGACGCCGTGGCTCCAATTGAAGGCCTGATAGACAAGCGGCATGTTCTTGCTCATGCGCCCGCCGAACAGGAACGCCGAGATCGGCACGCCCTGGGGGTCCTCCCAGGCCGGGTCGATCACCGGGCACTGCGAGGCCGGCGCGGTGAAGCGCGAGTTGGGATGGGACGACTTGCGCCCGCAGCCCGGCGTCCAGTCCTGACCGGTCCAGTCGATCAGGTGCGCCGGCTCCTCGTCGGTCATCCCCTCCCACCAGACGTCACCATCGTCCGTCAGCGCGACATTGGTGAAGATGCTGTTGGCCTTCAGGCTGTCCATCGCGTTGGGGTTCGTCTTGTACGACGTGCCCGGTGCGACGCCGAAGAAGCCGGCCTCCGGATTGATGGCGTAGAGGCGACCGTCCTCGCCCTTCTTGATCCAGGCGATGTCATCGCCGACGCACCAGACCTTCCAGCCCTCGAAGCCTTCGGGCGGAACCATCATGGCGAAGTTGGTCTTGCCGCAAGCGGAGGGGAAGGCGGCAGCCACGTAGGTCTTTTCGCCGGTCGGGCTCTCCACGCCGAGAATCAGCATGTGCTCGGCGAGCCAGCCCTCATCGCGCGCCATGACGGACGCGATGCGCAAGGCGAAGCACTTCTTGCCGAGCAGGGCGTTGCCGCCATAGCCGCTGCCGAACGACCAGATCGAACGCTCCTCGGGGAAATGGCAGATGTAGGTGTTGGAAGGATCGCAGGGCCATGCCACGTCCTCGCGGCCATCGACGAGCGGCTGACCGACCGAATGTAGGCACGGCACGAAGTCGCCGTCGGGACCCAGCTGATCCAGAACCGCCTGCCCGATCCGCGTCATGATGCGCATGTTGACGACGACGTAGGCGCTGTCGCTGATCTCGACGCCGATCTGCGAGATCGGCGACCCGATCGGTCCCATGCTGAACGGGATGATGTGCATCTCGCGGCCACGCATGCAGCCGTCAAACAGCCCGGTGAGCTTCGCCTTCATCTCCTTCGGGTCGGCCCAGTTATTGGTCGGGCCAGCGTCGTTCTTGTTGGTCGCGCAGATGAACGTCTTATCTTCGACTCGGGCGACGTCGCTTGGGTCGGAGCGAACGAGGAAGCTGTTCGGTCGCTTTTCTGGGTTCAGTCGAATGATCGTGCCGGCATCGACCATGCGGTCAGTTAGCCGCTTCACCTCATCATCGGAACCGCTACACCAGTGGACTTTGTCGGGCTTGCACAGGGCCACCATTTCTTCGACCCAGGCGATGAGCTTCTCGTTGGTCGTCGGGTAGGGCTGAGCCAGCGAGTCCACGGTTGTCTCCCTGCGTTCGTAGTCACTGTGACGGACGCTAGACGAACCCATGCGCCCCGTCACCGGGCCCTAAGGGCGGATCTTGGTCTATGAATATCGTTATCAACTGATGCGGAAGTGCCCGCGCGTGGTCTCAGCGCGGGTCTCCCAGCCAGACGCACCGATAACTGCTGAACGGGCAGCCCGCCGGCTGAGCTCGGCAGCCGCCGCGACCTTACCCGAGCTTGGTCCGGCCGAGCCGTGGCGAGACCGTGCGTAACGGCTCGATGAATCGTTCAGGACGCGGACGTGAGGCGACCTGGATCCGCGATCAGGGCCGGATCCGCGCCAGCCAGTCTTCGACCCGCGCCCGGTTCGCCCCGAAATCGCTGTAGCCGTAAATCGAACGACTGTAGACGCAGAGCGTCGAGCCATCGGCCAGCGCCGGATAGACTTCCAACTGGATCAGATCCGGAAAACGCAGCAGCGGGGTCCGCTGGACGAGAAGGAGGCGCCGCCGTTCGTTGTCGCGGATCTGCGTCTCGACGCGGGGCTCGCTTGCCAGCGCGTCGACCCAAAGCTGCCACAGCACGTCGGTAGCAAGCGCGTAGCTCTCGGGCTCGCGGTCGACGCGCGCGCTCGTCCGCGACGCGGGACAGACCAAGTAGGTGTTGGGTCGAGCCGGACGCTCGAGCGTCGCGATGTCGACCAGTTCGGGAGCCCCCACCGCGCAACCACCGAGCCAGCCGGCGATCACGACGACGGCCACGCAAAAACGTGAGCGCATTGTTCAGCCCCGGACATGAACACGGTCGACTGCGGTCGCGAGACCGGTCGCCGTATCGACGTCGACGACGAGCCCCCAGAGGTCGGCGCCGCCGGTCGCAGGCTCGAGCCGCGGCCCGGGCAGATCGCTCGTAAAGCGTGCGACCGCGCCCTTCTTCTCCATGCCGATGACACTGTCGTAGTCGCCGCACATCCCGAGATCCGTCACATAGGCGGTGCCGCTGGGCAAGACTCGCCCGTCGGCCGTGGGGCAATGGGTGTGGGTACCGGCGACAAGGGTGACACGACCGTCCAAGTGGTGCCCGAGCGCCTGCTTTTCCGCGGTGATTTCGGCGTGAACGTCGACGACGACGGCGAGCCGGGGCCCCAGCGGAAATCGCTGCAGCACGGTATCGACGACGCGAAACGGATCGTCGCACGGCTTCATGTGGATGCGACCCAGCACCTGGATGACGACGACACGCGCGCCGGTCGGTGTCTCGACGGCCGTCCAACCGCGTCCGGGCGTCGACGGTGCCAGGTTGGCGGGCCGGATCAGCCGAGGGTCGGTGTCGATGTAGCCGACCAGTTCCCGTTGGTCCCAGACGTGGTTGCCGGTCGTGATGACGTCGGCGCCGGCGCGATAGAATTCGGCGCACAACTTCGGTGAGATGCCGAAGCCGCCGGCCGCGTTCTCGCCGTTGACGATGACCACGTCGACGGCCAGCGCAGAGCGGAGGTCGGGAAGGCGATCAACCACGGCCTGCCGCCCAGCACGACCGACGACATCCCCGAGATGGAGCAGCCTCAAGACGGCGCATCCAAAGGGAACGTCATGACGCCACTTTCGCTGGCGAGGTGGGTCAATGGCAGGTCGTGCCTGCCGGACGGCAGGCTGTCCACACGCTGCACGTCGAAGCCGACACCGACCGCTAGCGTCCCTGGCAACTCAGCCAGCGTGCGATCGTAGAAGCCCCCGCCATAGCCCAGGCGGACGCCACGGCGGTCGACCGCGAGCAGCGGTACGAGGACAATGTCCGGCGCCATCGCCGGCGCGTCGGCCGGGGGCTCCTCGACGAGAAAGGCGCCAGCCTCGAGTACCGTCGACGGTGTCCAGCAGAGAAAGCGAAGCGGACGCCCGGGCCCCTGCATCCGCGGCAGCAGCGCGACATTGCCGGCGGCGTGCCAGTCGAACAGCAATGGCGTCAGGTCGACCTCGCCGCCAAGCGGCCAGAAGCCGGCCACCGCGGCACCAGCCTTCTCCTCGAGCCAGCCCATCAAATGCGCGCGCAGGCGTGCACTAGCGAGTTCCCGCTCCCGCGGCGTAAGCGACAGACGCAACGCCTTTGCTCGTCGCCGCGCTTCTGCCTTATGCGCGGCGAGCGTCGTTGGGTCCGGCGAAGAGGGCGCGACAGTAGCCACCTCGGTCGTTGGTCAGCAATCGTCCCTGGGACCTGCAGCGCAGGTGGGCGCCGTGACACCGGGGCCAGGGCCGCGGCAGGAACAGCTCCCGTTGGAACGACTTAGGCCCAGGTGCATGATCCGCGACCTGACGCACCAGGCAGCCACCGCCGCAGTGGGGGAACTAGGCACTCTCGATCCGCTGCGCAAGGTCTTCGATCCGCCCCGCGACGCGCTCAAGTGCGGCCGAGGCGCGAGTCTCGACTTCGTCGATCCGGCGCTTCAGCGCATCGATCTCGTCGCGCGCATCCGCCAGCTCGTCGCAGATCAGCAGACTGGTCATGATGACCACGCGCGGATCCGCGCCCCCGCCGGCGCCACGCGACGCCTCTTGCAGCCTGCGATCCAGATATTGCGCCACCTGGCGGAGGCGGTGCTCTTGTCCGTCGTCGCAACTAAGCGTGTGCGTGCGGCCCTGGATGCGCACATCGACGTTCGCCATAGACGGCCTCACTCCTCCAAGAGCAGATCGATCTGCGCGATCGCGCTGTCGAGACGCGTCGCGGCGTCATGCGAGAGGTTGCGCAACTCCTCGTTGCGCTGCCGAACCTCGCCCAGAGCCTGTGTCAGTCGCGCGCATTCATCCCGCAGCGCGTCGCCGCCAGGGTCATTTACCGACGGAGGTCGACCGTCGGCCCTGGCCAACGCCGTCTCGAAGCGCGCCAAAGCATCATCCAGCCGCTGCTCGGCTGCTTCCAATCGCGACAAGGTGCTTGACATAGCTCCGCGGGCTCCACCCCATCGGCACAGTTGACACACGGCCCGGAAGCCGTCAACCGAACGACGGCAACGGCTCACCGGCCGCACCCGCCAGCCAATCCCACGCCCGCGCGCCACCGGAGGTTGTTTCGTGCCGACAACGGCCGTGATC